>DAINRD010000235.1:0-388 GCA_036742095.1 Archaeoglobus sp.
TGCAATCACAACTGGTAAAAGCTTCCAGACCGCTATCAACCCGCCCAGAATGCCAAGAATGTACTGAACCTTAATCCAAAGCGGCAAATCCCAGAATGTGATGCGAATTTCGTTGGCGTCATCTTCCTCAAGAATCTTCTGCAGTTTCTCGTCGCTGATGTTTACTGGCTGGTCGCTGAAGGCGGAAACAGGATAGGTTAGCAGGAGAAAAATCAGCAGAGGCTTAGCCCTCATAGACCGCAAATGAGTACTGCTGAACACCATCAACCCTCTCGCCGTAAACTCTGAAGAACCAGTAACCGGGCAATGCATCGACAATTCTCACTCTTATTTTCCCATCTATTCTGCCGTCGTATCCATCGCTGTACGTTTTGGAGAAGCCGTCGGG
>DAINRD010000235.1:599-2636 GCA_036742095.1 Archaeoglobus sp.
AACTATGGTCAGAAACTACATATAGCAATTGATGTATCGTTTTAATGGTGGTAGCATGAAACATTCGATAATGGTGTGGGTATATGTTTGTTTAGCAGCATTCACTTTAGCAGGGAAAACACTGGCTTATGACGTGGGTGCAGCTGTAGCCTTCTCAGAAGACCCGGAGGACGTTTGGTTCAACAGTGTCAGCCAGTTCGTTGAGATAATATCGAGCGAACCAACTTGGGTACAACACTTCCTCAATGACTACCCGAACGTAGGACCTTATATGTGGACGGAAGAGGAGAAAGGTAATGACAATTTCTACGCCGATTACACAGAACTATCCTTAGTTTTAGGGCATGGAGTTGTTGTGGTCTATCCTGATGGAACAAAAAAGAGTGCAATAGGCTTTGCAGACCGAGGATATGCACTCCCAGATGATATTAGACTTGGGTATGCCAGCCCAGATGGATTTGGATACAGCGTGTGGACTTTCATAATCCAATGCAGTGTTCTGGGAGACGAATATGTAGACGACTGGCTTCAAACTTTGCAAGGTGTTCATATGGTTTTAGGCTTTGCAAGCACTGCTACCATCAGTAATGCCGACTTTCCAGAATTAGCATATCGACTAACAGGCACAGGTGGTTATACCAGAGAAAAGGTCGAAAGTGCCTTTTTTAGTACGTTTCTTAAATCGGATGGCGTGCATGATGATAACAGGGCCAGAATTATAGCCGAAAACTCTGAAGTACTTGATAACGACTACTTAAACAGCTTTGAACGTGTGCCGGTTGATGGAAGCAAGATAATCGTTACTGGGTGGGTGGGGTGAAAAAATGAAAAAATACCTTGCGCTCGCTGCAATTGTGGCTATTTGCGCTCTGTGGCTCACCCAGAACAGCAACTTCGAAGCGGGGAAAACTTTCAAATTGTTCGATTCAGGAAAAACTGCGATACTCCGGCCAGTAATCTACTACAACCTGCCTAACGGAAGTGTAATCGAGGTCAGAGATAGTAATCCCTTTCCGTTTACCATCGAACTGGCGAGTGGTGGTTTAGGGATAAATGCACCTTCAAAATCATTGGAAGTTTACACCTACGAGACTTATAAAAAGCCGGAGGAGATAAAGGTTATCGCAAAATCTTTTGGAGCATCTTTGGATAAGCTCTACTACAACGAAATTACGCATGCGTACCTCTACAACGATGAAAAGCTTAGCTTTGAATACTACCCTAATACTGGGTATCTCAGAATTCTCTTCAAGAATTCAAGTCTGGAAAAGGCTTCAATTTTAAATGGGCTTCTAAACTACAGCTATCAGAAAATCGAAAAGAACGGAGGAGTATTTTACGCAAGAAACTTTGACGGTTTATCATCTAACGTCGGTTTGCTTGTTAAATCCGATGAAAAGGGGATAAGAAGCATTGAAGGAATACTGCTAAAAAGTGTAAAGCTTAAAGGAAAATACGAACTCATTCCAATTGACAGGATTCCAGAAATGCTCGAAAAAAGGGTTAAAGGTGACCTTAAAGCGGACGACTGGTATTTAAGCAACATCGCCTTTACCAAACTAACACTAACGAATGTTTCTCTGATGTACACAATCACTCCTGACGGTATTCTTCCAGTCTACTGGTTTGAAGGAAAGTATGAGCTTGATTTTGAAGGAATAAAAGACTCAGGAACTGTGGAGGGGAGAATAGTGGCTGTTAGTGCTAATTAAGTTATAATTTTTATATTCTCAAACTATGGTCAGAAACTACATATAGCAATTGATGTATTGTTTTAATGGTGGATAGCATGCTGAAAAAGGTGTTGAGTCTGGTTTTGGTGTTGGTGATGCTGAGCAGCAGCGTTGTGCCAGTGATGGCGGCGAGCGATGCAGAAAAGTGCAGCTGCGGAGCATGCGAAATAACCTTGAAGAGAGTTGTCGAAGTGGAACTGGCTAAAAACGGAAAAACGATTCTAAACGTCACTGAAATCAATCAAAGCCTTAGCGAGTGGTTTGCTGAGAACTTCGAAGGAAGCTTCAGTTGCGCAGACGGAAG
>DAINRD010000236.1:0-234 GCA_036742095.1 Archaeoglobus sp.
GAGAGGAGGAAGAGGGTGCTGGAGTTTATGCTCAAACACAACATCCGAGATTTCAGGAGAGTCAGCAACATAATTCACACCTACCAGACAAAGCCGGATAAGGTTATGGAGGCAATTTCGGAGGGATAATATGTTTAAGGAGGCAAACAGGTTAACCTACCTTGGATACAGGCTTTTTGGAGAAGAAATAATGAAGAAAGAGGCGAAGTACTTCGAACTCGAAAGATCTTTAAA
>DAINRD010000236.1:244-2628 GCA_036742095.1 Archaeoglobus sp.
GCAATGATTTCAATGCCCCCGGAAATGTATATCGCAACAGCAAGAATGTTCTCCCTCCTCTTTGGGCTGATTGGTGCCATCGTGGGTTTGTTCGCAGCCTTCATCCTTGTCAGATATGTTGGCGTTCCCCCCCTCTTCAACATATACCTCCCAGAGCCCATAGCAACCTATTGGATGTTTTACAGACCCTTTGTTTATGCTGGAATTCTCGCAATAGGAATTACGGTCATCCTCTACTACATCGGTAACCTGATCTTCGCTGTCTATCCTTCAACCGTCATCAGCGACAGGAAGAGCAAAATCAACAGAGTCTTGCCCCATGCAATAACCTTCATGTATTCCCTCAGCAAAGGAGGAATGAGCCTCGTTCAGATTTTAAGAGCTCTGGCGGACAACTATGAGGTTTACGGCGAAGTTTCGAGAGAAGCTTCGAGAATCCTCTGGAAAGTTGAAGGTCTGGGCAAGGACTTGAGAACGGCCCTTGCAGAAGCGGTAGAAACAACGCCCTCAGACAACTTCAAGGAGTTTCTACACGGGTTGATAACAATAATAGACAGCGGTGGAGACGTCACGAGGTACTTTGAGGAGAGATCAGAGTTCTACTTTGAGAGAGCAAGGCAGGACCAGAAGAGCTTCCTTGAGTTTCTGGGGCTTATGGCCGAAACCTACATTACAGCCTTTGTGGCGGGACCACTTTTCCTGATCATCATCCAGACCGTTATGGCAGTTATGGGTCAGGCCAACGATGTGGCAATTTTCTCGATCATATACTTCGTCATACCCATTGGCTCCTTCATGTTCGCCATGCTCATCAAGCTTCTAACTCCGGGAGAGGAGGGAGAAGCACCCAGACTCAGGGAAAGATATGTTTACGTAAGAAGGTCAGGAGAGCTTGACCCTGAGGAGCAAAAGAAAATCGAGAAGAAGGTCAACCGATACAAGATGATGAAAAGGTTAAGAAACCCAGTAAGGCTGATAATAGATAACCCATACTACACCTTTGCCTTCTCGATTCCAGTAGCCATCATTTTCCTGATTTACGGCCTGCTCGCCCATCCATACATTCCGGGCATGGATATGAAGAACTGGTTCTTCTCCTACGACGACTACATTTTCATCTCCCTGATAATTGTTTTCGCTCCTTTTGCCATATTCTTCGAGCTTGGCAGGAGGGGAGTTAAGACCTACATGCGCCTGACGCCCATTTTCCTGAGCAAGCTCGCTTCAGCCAATGAGAGCGGCATGCCCATCTACAGGGCCATCACGATGATAGCAAAAACAGATACCAGCCCGCTGCGTAAGGAAATTGCAAAGATTAAGGCCGACCTCGACTGGGGCATCAGCCTTTCCGATGCTCTCGTCAGGTTTGCCAACAGACTGAAGGTTTTCGAAATCTCAAGAACCATGACTCTGCTCAATGAAGCGCTGAAGTCAACAGGAAATGTTACGGAGGTTTTGATGATATCAGCAAAGGATGCAACCAGTGCGGAGCTGCTGAGAAGGGAGAGGCTGACCAGCATGTTCATGTATGTGGTGATAGTCTACATTGCATTCTTCGTTTTCATTGGCATAGTCTACATTATCTCGACCACCTTCCTTTCAACCTTAGCCGAAAGCGCTGCAAAGGTTCAGGCAACGGGACAAAGCTTTGCGATGCTTCAAACCGTGGATGTATATCTATACAGAAACGTCTTCCTGCATGCAGCGGTCTTTCAGGGAATCTTTGCAGGAATGGTGGCGGGAGTCATGGGAGAGGGCAGCCTGAGTGCAGGGGCGAAGCATTCCTTCATAATGCTGACCATCGCTTACGTAGTCTTCAGCGTCCTATTCGGATTTAAAATCCTCTAACTCTTTTTTGATTTGAAGGTAGAATTTTTCGAGAAACTCATGCCTTTCTCTCGCAATCTCTCTGGCAGTTTCGGTGTGGAGCGTATCTTTTAGCTTTAGAAGCTTTTCTTCGAAATGTTTCAGTGTTTCCTCAATTCCTCTTCCTCTCTCACCGCTGTAAAGAAAAGCCCTTGCCACTCCGATGGCCCCCATTGCATCCAGCTTGTCTGCATCACTGAGGACTTTGGCCTCAAGAGTTCTTGGTCTTGCCCTTCCCGAAAAGGAATGAGCTTCGATGGCGTGACATACAGCCTCTACAAAATCTGCATCGCACCCCTTGAGCATTTCCCTCGCAACTTCTGCCGACTTCTCGGCGTGGTTGGAGCAATCTCTGGCAATGTCGTGAAGCTCAGCGGCTTTTAGAACAACATCCAGTCTTGCCCCCTCCTTTTCGGCCAGATAACGCGCAATTCTGAGTACTCTATCCACGTGCCCTTCATCGTGCGACGACACGTTCTAAGTTTGAGAAGACCAAAAAAATTTAATGGATTGTGCAT
>DAINRD010000237.1:0-2298 GCA_036742095.1 Archaeoglobus sp.
GCGGCTCTACCGCTTATCTTCCCGGCAAGCACGAGAGCGTCGATGAATTTTAAGCAGTCGATGGCGAAGTGGTCTGTGTTCAGATCACCTACACGAAATTCATAGTAAGCCTTATCGTGATTTAATGCCGTGTAGCTGCCCTTGAACTCCCAGTTATCTACAGACACAAATCTTGCATTTGAGGGCTTTGAAGTTCCGGCCCTTATGGTTTCCGGATAAAAGTCCTTGACGTAGACGTGTTCCATTGTCAGGATTGGTCCATCATCGAGATAGTATACCCACTTCTCATAGCGATATCTGACGTCCATCCAGACATAACAGTCATCACCAGTTGTGAAGTCGTAACCATCCCAGCCATGTGCATTCTTCTGAATGATGTTGTATCCAGATATACTCCACGAGCTTATGAATGTATTCACACCAAAACCCACTTTATGGTTTTTGGCGTAGTAGTAATCAATATCCCCCCAGCTGTTACTATCAGGCTTCACGTAGCTCAAAACAACGGGCAGTGTGTATTCGTAGGAATCTTCAATTGCCCAGTAGAGGTCTTCAAGGGGTCGAGGTTTATCAAAACTCAGCTTTGAAATGGTCTTCGTAACTCTTCCATCTCCTCTGAACTCAAGTTTAATCTTTTTACTTTCCAAGCTTTCCCAGTCAAGATTAATGCCTTTCACATCCACGCCTTTTTCGGATACAGCGACAAGAAGAATCAGAGGCTGTGATAACCTTCCATTTTTCCAGTATTCATGCATCCAAGCAGATTTTGCACTTCCAAGGTATAAGGCAAGACTCTTCATTCCCCAAAACAAAGATTCCATTATTTCTCATAGTTTAGGGGTTGTGAAAATTTTTGACACATCACAGTATGATTTAAAACAAAAAATTTTTGAAGGCCAGAGGAGGCATTTAGGCATGGCAAAAGTGAAAATTGTCGACTTAACATTGAGAGATGGCCATCAATCTCTGCTCGCCACAAGGATGCGTACAAGAGACATTCTCCCAATTCTAGAAACTCTCGATGAGTCGGGAATTTACTCTCTGGAGGTCTGGGGAGGGGCAACCTTTGATTCCTGCCACCGCTTCCTCAACGAGAATCCCTGGGAAAGGCTGAGGGAAATCAGGAAGAGGGTTAAGAACGCCAAGCTGCAAATGCTCCTGAGAGGGCAGAACTTAGTAGGTTACCGCCACTATCCTGATGATATTGTTGAGAAATTTGTCCAGAAAACGATAGAGAATGGGCTTGACATTTTCAGGATTTTTGACGCCCTTAACGACGTAAGAAACCTCGTTTCATCAATTAAGGCTGCGAAGAAGTACAATGCGGACCACGTACAGGGGACAATCTGCTACACCATCTCTCCCGTCCATACTATTGAAAAGTACATTGAGATTGCCAATGAACTTGCGGCGCTTGAGGTCGACTCCATCTGCCTGAAGGACATGGCGGGGATGCTCTCTCCAAAGGTTGCCTATGAGCTCGTTAAAGCCCTGAAAAAGGAAGTTGGCCTTCCCATAAACGTTCACTCCCACTACACCAGCGGGATGGCCTCGATGGCATTGCTGAAGGGTGTTGAGGCCGGAGCAGAGATGATCGACACATGCATGTCTCCGCTGAGCGGTGGAACCTCCCATCCTCCGACAGAGAGCATGGTTTTCGCCCTTAATGAGCTTGGCTACGACACTGGCGTGAAGCTGGACGTGCTGCTTGAGGCGAGAGAGTACTTCATGAAGCTGAGGGAGAAGTACTCGGGCTACCTGAGTCCGCTCTCGACAATTCCTGACACGAGAGTTCTGGTTTACCAGATTCCCGGAGGTATGTTCAGCAACATGATATCCCAGCTTCAGGAGCAGAACGCCCTCAACAGGCTTCAGGAGGTGCTTGAGGAGGTGCCAAGAGTGAGGGAAGACCTTGGTTACCCGCCTCTCGTCACCCCAACGAGCCAGATTGTCGGAGTGCAGGCGGTGATAAACGTCCTTGTGGGGGAGAGGTACAAGGTCGTGACAAGGGAGACAAAGGATTTGGTGAGGGGCATGTACGGAAGAACTCCCGCTCCAATCAAGCCTGAGATTGTAAGGAAAATTCTCGGTGATGAAAAGCCCATCGACGGGAGACCTGCAGACCTTCTTGAGCCAGAGTTCGGGATGAGGAAGCAGGAGCTAATTGAGGCAGGGATAGAGAATCCAAGCGATGAGGACGTGCTGCTCTACGCCCTCTTCCCGCAAACTGGCCTGAAATTCCTGAAAGGAGAGACGACAGAGGAGCCCTTCCCGGTTGCAGGAGGAAAGATTGAGGGG
>DAINRD010000237.1:2502-2610 GCA_036742095.1 Archaeoglobus sp.
GGATAGCGGGGAGCATAATGAACGAATGCGTTGCTGCGAAAGTGCCGGGAATAGTGCTTCTCGGAGAAACTACAGGCTTCAATCCCGATCCAAGAGCTGCTGCCAGCT
>DAINRD010000238.1:0-2572 GCA_036742095.1 Archaeoglobus sp.
CTTCAGGGCAAGAATCGTTGACGTCTCCAGAGACAGCTTCATAATCGAAGTGACAGGAGACGAGGACAAGGTTTCAGCTTTCATTGACTTAATGAGGCAGTATGGCATCAAGGAGCTTGCAAGGACTGGAAAGGTTGCCATGGTAAGAGGAAACAAAAAATGAATCTCAAAATTGTAATTATGAGAAAACCTTAAATATAGTGGTGTTCATTATTATGATAGGTGGTAGTGATGGTAAAAATCGTTCACGCTCAAACCGTGCTGCCCGAAAACGTGCTTGAAGAGCTCAAGAGAAAGACTGGCGAGAATGCAACCAAGGACGCCATTGCAAAGGCGGTAGAGCACTACCTTATGTGCCCCTACACTCACGAGGAGCCGCTGGAAAGAAGACTTGAAGAGGTAATCAAGAAGAAAAAGAGAGTTGCAGAAAGGCTGGAAATGCTCCTGAAAATTCTCCTGTCGGTGGATAAAAGAACCTTAAGCGTGATAAAAAGGTTTATCGATGCTTTTGAAGAGTCAATGGTTTACGAGCAGATGAGCCTTATGGAGGCTATGAGGGCTGTGCGCGATCCAGACGTGCAGAAAGCCATTGGTTTTGCCTTAACTCTTGCAAAAAATTTTGGGAAGAGAATTTAGTCTGAGAAGGCTATTAAGGCAGCAATCTGGTTTATGGCATCCCTTCCTGCCTTCAGAACGGGGTAGTAGTTTACGAAGCCGTGCAAAACTCCGTTGTACCTCACAACGCTTGCCTCAACTCCAGCCTTTTTCAGCATGTGGCCAAACATCTCCCCCTCATCCCTCAGCGGATCGTACTCAGCGGTTATTACAAGCGCTGGCGGGAGATTTTCAAGATTGGCGAAAATTGGAGATGCTAAGGGGTTCATTGCATCCTCCCTGCTTGGCAGATACTGCTCAGTGAACCAGCGCATTATTTCGAGGTCGAGAATCCAGTATCCTTCTCCAAACTCGTAGATTGAGGGACTTGGCGTTACAAAATTCACAACAGGATAAATCAGAATCTGCTGCTTTATGAAATCCTCTCCTTCATCCCTTGCAAGTATCGAAACACCTGCGGCGAGATTTCCACCTGCGCTGTCCCCACCCACAAACAACCTTGATGTATCAACTCCAATTTCCTCCCCATTCTCCACCACCCACTTCGTTGCATCATAGCAGTCGTAAACGGCTGTGGGGAACTTGTGCTCAGGAGCGAGGCGATAGTCGACGGAAACAACAGTTGCGTTGGATAGCCTTGCAATTCTCCTGCACAGGGCGTCGTGAGAGTCGAGGCTGCAGATGACAAAGCCACCACCGTGATAGTAGACAAGAACGGGTGAGTTCTCCCTTTGCTGGTATATTCTCACCCTTATGTCTCCGTTCCTGCCCTTAACTGTCATTTCCTCTACTCTGTTGACTTTCTCGTATTTGCTTATCTCCCTGTTCCTTTCAGCGTAGATGCTGTTAATTGCTTCTCTGAACTCCTTTGCCGATGAAAACTGGTTGAACTTCGGCAAACTCTCAAAATACGGGGCAAGTTTGTGATAAACGGGGTCAAGGGGCATAGCCAATCTATACCTGATTATATTTAACATTTCGCATTGCCCAAAAGATTTAAATGGAAAGATTCGTAGAATAAAAAATTAAGTAAGGGATGCTGCGTCCACTGCCACACAGGCCTCATCGTAAATCATCCCGAACTTCCACTTGGCCTCAGAAATGAGAACGATGTCAACCTTTCCATCATCGCTTATGAACTCACTCCCCAGCTGGAGCGTTATGGCGGTGAAGCCTGATGGGTAAGCCCTGCCATAAACCTTCTGCCAGTCGTTGGTGTTGTAGTTCCAAGCGTAGATTTCGAGGCCATCATTCTGGTCTGCTGCAGTAAGCTTGATGGTTGCTGAATTCTGCACGTTGAATCTCAGATGGATGGTCGCATAGTTGGGATTTCCAGCATAAGCTTTGACGCACTGCTCAACGTAATTTCCGTCTGCCTTGGATAGCTTCTGAAGTTCAGCGGCGTCGAGCATTGTTTCCTTATCAATTATTGGTGCTCCGTAGTTGATTGGCTTCCATGCCGGCCCTGCTACATCTCCCTCAGTGTCCTTCCACGCCTTGTCGAGACCGGCTGGCTGGCTTTCTGGAGTTAGCTTCCGGTGAGCCCATGGGTCGGAGTAGAGACCATAGAGGCTCCAGAGCTCAAGATTGGTCAGGTCAAACAGCGTTCTCGATGCAGCAACCGGAACGTTTTCATCATAACCGTAATAACCGTAGTTTGGCGGGTGGAGGTAGTCGATTAGCTCCTTACCCTTTTCGACGTCTATTTTTCCGTAATTTTGCAGAATGAGATTTGTGAGGGTCTCGTACCTCCACAAGGAGTCCTTCACGGCATAGCTGACTGTAAGATACATTTCAGGGACTATGTAGTGGTTGGCCAGAACCACCAAATCATCCTTATCTTCAATCTGCTCGGGCAAATCAAGAAGCTTGGCCCACTCAGGATACTTGTAGTCCATATATCTGACAGCAAACTTGTCGGCAGAAACTTCAAGCACCGCTCCACCCTTCTCCCTTC
>DAINRD010000239.1:0-2550 GCA_036742095.1 Archaeoglobus sp.
CAATGTTCAAAATAGTAACCAAGTATCCACAGTCACAGATTTATCGGAAGGGTTGATGTTAAAAAGAGAGAATGGTTTTTCGCTTAGAAAGCTTGTCCATTTCTCTGAAAGTGAAAGACTGATCAACAGGGCAATTAAGAGGGATTTCGAAAACATACTCGACTTGAGAAATTTGTTTGTTCACCACAATGCGATGGCGGACAGAAACTGCACAATTACTATTGGCAGCATCAGCATTACTCTTAAAGAGGATGAAGCAATATCTATAACAAAGACAAAACTACTTGAAATCCTTTACACTGCAATTGAGACCTTTCACAGGTGGAATGTTGAACTCGCTAGGAAATACGGAAGTGGTAAAATATGAAGCCAGCAGATTTGGCTGACACCTTATCTCAAATCCCCCTCCCCATCTGGAACAGAATCGTGGAGAAAGAGCCCGAATGGAGGTACATGCACGACCTCCTCGAACTGTGGGGCTTTGGAAGGTTTGCGGTTCTGATGGTTGCTGCAGGTCTTAACGACTTTCAGCTGAAAGGGAAGGCTGATGTGGCTTACTGGCCGAAAATCAGGGAGCTTATCAACAGAAAGAAAATTCCCGACTCCACAGAGGAGCTAGAGGCAATTCTTGTCGAATTCTACGCTCAGGAAAGACTGCCGGAGCTGAAGCTAAGAAGCTAAGGAGGTTACTTTATAGCAGGCTTGCCGAATCGCTCTGGAGTTCCACGCCAGAATCAGTGGCGAAAAACTTCCTCAGAATCTGGTACGACCTCGCATCGGTTATGAGGCAAAAGAGAAGTGCGAAAACAATAACCTTCCGCAATGAAATGCTTGGGAATAGTCCTGTTAATGGCTGGAGAGACAAACTTTGACTTCGAGAATATTCCGATTCCAGTCGATTATAGGGTGAGAGAGTTCACGAAAAGGTTAGGCATTAAAGTGATAGACGATGAGGACGTCAGGAAGTTCTGGAACTCAGTACTTGAAGAAATAAAGAAAAGCGTAGAGATCAACATGATTCACTTAGACTCTTTAATCTGGCAGATTGGCGTTCTTTCAAGGGAAGAAATCGTCGAATATTTCGCGAGATTAGGTCTGAGGGATTTAGGAGAGAGAATTGTGGAGGTGCTCGCTAAATGAGGCTGTGTATTGTCCCATGTGGTCAGAGAAAGGTATGGAGCGTCAATCCAAATGCAGGCCCCACAAAAGCGAAAGATGTTTACATCGGCCCCTTTGCAAAAACTTGCATTCAATATGCTGAGAGATTTTATCCAGAGAACTACGTCATTCTGTCGGCAAAATATGGCTTCCTTTTTCCCGAGGAGATAATTCCCGAAGATTACAACGTCACATTCAACGATCCGAAAACAAAACCGATAAGTGTTGAGGAGCTCAAAAGGCAGGCAGAAGTGAAGGGGTTAATGAAGTACGACGAGATCGTGGTGGTTGCTGGCAGTAAATACGCAAACATTGTGAAGAAGGTCTTTGCAGGAAAGAAAATTCGAACTCCGCTTGCCGGACTGGGTGGGATGGGACCGATGATTTCGGCGATGAAGAAAGCTATTAAAGAGGGGAAGGAACTGTAAACTGGTGGGATCGTGGATGCATTTTGCGAGCACGGGCATTTGAGAACAAAATGTCCCGTCTGCTCTGAAAGTAAAATGCTAATTTCAAAGCACTCCAAAGGAGATAACATTGCATTCAAGTGTCTCTGGCTTGACAGCGATTACGATGGCCCTTGCGGAAAAGAAGGCAGAAAATGGAACATTTACAAAAGAAAATCCATATGGTGCACTCAGACAGAAAATCCCTGCTACCAGTACGAGATGGGGCAGAGAAAGGACATCCCTCCATTTCCGTGCTATGAAACCGAAATCTTTGCAAGATCCGAATTCGGTGCTGGAGTGGACCACAGCGGTCCGAGAAAGGGTACAGGGCGAAAAATCAGAAATGTCATTCCCGGTAAGCTCGCAATCTTCACCACAGTTGATGCAGGAAGAGCAGAAGAGGAGAGGTACATTTTCGGCTTCTTTGTAATCAAAGACCACTACGAAGACCATGATGGTGCAACGAAGATTGTCGGTTATCCAGAATACACGCTCAAAATTCCCAAGGATTCGAGATTGAGGTTCTGGGACTTCTACAGAAACAAGGATGGTTCAACTTTTTGGGGAACAGGCCTGTTCAGATATCTTGGTGATGATGTGGTCGTCAATTACTTAACTAAACAAAAGGAAGTTCTAATCCAAAACGGTCACCAGAAAGAGGCGAGTTTGATCGATGAAATTCAGAAAGAGTTTTTCTGATCGGAAGGCGGGAAGTATCGGGACAATTACCTCTCCATTACAATGCAAAGTTGAACTGCTTGGCTCAATCAGAGCCAAGATAGCCAGACTTTTCATAGCTGGAAATTACAGCAGAAACTTCGAGGATGCCAGAATTCTACTGAAAAAGCTCTCCGAAATCGACTTCAGTGCTGATTACCTTCTAACTCCCAGCGCCTTCATCGAAATCCCGTGGAGGTTCAGCAGTCTTGATGAGGCTGCGAGG
>DAINRD010000240.1:0-2506 GCA_036742095.1 Archaeoglobus sp.
TCGTATTTGCAGTCAAGAAGTAGCTTGTCTCTAAGCACATACCTACCGAATCTGAATTTTCTGAAAGAGTCGTCGCCCTTCACAATCTCGGCTTTTATTATGTCAACTGGCTGAACTTCAGTATGAAAATCCTCCTTCGTGAAAACAAAAAGAAGCTTTCTGTATTTTCCAACCAGTGCTTTTTCAGACTTTGCAAGAATCTCCACGTATCTGTACCTCTTGAAGACCGGAGTAACTCCTTCAAGACTCTGAAGCATATTTTCCAGATTCTCCTCGTCAAAGAGTATGTACTGCACGGATTCTTTTTTGCACCTTGTTTTATAAAATTTTTATGCAGTCATACCTTTAGATGGTCATCCGATGGGTGCATCTTGCCTTTGATAAGCTCCAGCCCAGTTAACCGATAACTTAAAATATCTCCGTCCTACCCTTTTAGGAGTCCGTAGGAGGCTACGGCCGCTGGGACTACGGGGTGATAAAATGATAGTGGATAAAGATAAACTCGTAAAATCGATAGAGGAGGCTATTAAGAACGGAAAGGAAAGAAAGTTTGTAGAAACAGTAGAAATTGCAGTGAATCTCAGAAATGTCGACATGAAGAAGCCTGAGAACAGAATTGATGCTGTTGTCAATTTACCCCACGGACTTGGCAAGCCAAGGAAGGTTGGCGTTTTTGCCAAAGGTGATACAGCCCTTAAGGCCAAAGACGCTGGGGCAGATGCTGTTATAACACCCGAAGAAATCGACGAACTGGCCAAGGACAAAAGGAGGGCGAGGAAACTTGCGAACTCTATTGACTTCTTCATAGCTGAAGCACCTCTTATGCCGGAAATCGGTAGAAAGCTCGGTCCGGTGCTCGGTCCAAGAGGCAAGATTCCACAGCCAATTCCACCGCTTGCCGACCCAAAGCCCTTCATCGAGAGGTTGAAGAATTCAGTGAAAGTTAGAACGAGGGATAAGAGCACCTTCCACGCTCCCATAGGAAGAAAGGACATGGATGTGGAGAAGATTGCAGAGAATGCAATGGAAATTTTAAAAGTCGTGGAGAACAAATATGAGAATCCAGCTCAGGTTGTGAAGTCGGTGTATGTGAAGACGACAATGGGGCCTGCAGTGAGGGTGGTGTAAATGGCGGCAATAAGAGGCACTCCTCCAGATTATAAGGTAAGGGCTGTGGAGGAAATCAAGAAAATGATTTCTTCGAAGCCAGTTGTTGCCCTTGTTAGCTTTAGAAACGTCCCTGCAGAACAGATGCAGAAAATAAGGAGAGATTTCAGAGGAAAAGCTGAAATAAAAGTTGTGAAAAACTCCCTTCTCGAAAGGGCCCTCGATGGTCTTGGTGGTGAATACACCAAGCTGAAAGAATTTTTGGGTGACCAGATTGCGATTATTACTGCAAACGAGAACCCATTCAAGCTTTTCAAGCTAATTGAGGAAACGAAGGTTCCGTCACCCCTAAAACCCAATCAGATTTCTCCCGTTGATGTTGTTGTGGAACAGGGGCCGACCCCCATTCCTCCGGGCCCAATTATGGGCGAGCTCCAGATGGCAGGATTGCCTGTGGCAATTGAGAAGGGAAAGGTGGTGGTAAAGGCTACAACAACTGTGGTAAAGGCTGGAGAAGTCGTCAAACCTGAGGTTGCAAGGGCTCTTGAAAGGCTGGATATTAAACCAATCAAAATTGGGCTTGAGGTAAAGGCAATGCTCGACTCAGGAGTCGTCCTAACCCCTGAAACCCTTGCAATTGACACTGAGAAGGTGCTGCAGGACTTCCAGAGTGCTTACCAGGCAGCCCTTAACCTGGCCGTCAACTCTGCCTACGTAACAGAAGAGACTGCAGAGATACTGATCATGAAAGCCGTGATGGATGCAAGGAACCTGGCAATCAACGCAGCTATCTTCGAAAAAGGTGTTATCGAAGACCTCATTGCAAAGGCTCACGCAGAGATGCTATCTCTTGCATCCAATTTGTCAGATGAGGCTCTTGACGAGGAGCTTAAATCTGCCCTCTCAGGAATGGCCCAGGCAGCAGTTCAGGCTACTCCTTCAGTAGAGGAAAAGGTTGAGGAGAAGAAGGAAGAAGAGGAGGAAGAAGAGGAAGAAGAAAGAGAGGAAGAAGCTATTGAAGGTTTAGGAGCATTATTTGGTTGAAAGGAGGTGTTGAGAATGGAATACGTGTATGCGGCTCTCCTGCTGCACTCCGCTGGTAAGGAGATAACGGAAGACAGTGTAAAGGCGGTTCTTGAGGCTGCAGGTGTAGTGGTAAACGAGGCCAGAGTTAAGGCCCTCGTCGCCGCCCTTGAGGGTGTGAACATCGACGAAGCGATCAAGAAGGCCGCAATGCCAATGGCAGTGGCAGCAGCACCGGCTGCGGCACCAGCAGCACCAGCGGAGGAAGCCAAGAAGGAGACAAAGGAAGAAGAGGAAGAAGAGGAGGCCAGAGAGGAGGAGGCAATCGAAGGCCTCGGTGCCCTCTTTGGTTAATTTTTTGTAAAAATTTTAAATT
>DAINRD010000241.1:0-1054 GCA_036742095.1 Archaeoglobus sp.
TCCTCAAACTTGAGCCTGAGTACATCTTCCCCACCGCTCCCATCCACGTCGCTGCCGAGGCTTTGAGGCTGAAATTTAACCTCAAGCCGTGGAATGAAGTGCTCGACTGCATAATCGCCAATCTGCCTGCAAGGGCGGTTGTCTCAGCAGGCAGAGGAAGCGTGGTTGTGAGCTACAACAGGGATGCCGATTGCCTGGAAAAGTGCTCCGCTCCGGAAATCTGCCCCGTAACCAAGATAAAAAAGCCCTGCCCCATGCACGACCTCGTGAAGTTTGCTTATCCGGGTGCTTTCGTTTTAATCAGCAGGCAGCTTGAACCGGGGCTGGGGGCGATTGAGTGGAAGGACTTTGCCGATCTGATGAGGGAGGCGGAAAAAAAGGAAGAAATTGTTGTTGCCACTGCCTGCAGATGCCATGGAGTTATTACAGCTCTCAAACGAGCTTGAACTTCTCCGCGGTCTCTCTGTAGTGTTTGGGGAAACGCGGGGTGAACATCAGGAAGGGTGAGGGTGGATAGCTGACGTTTGCTCCCCTGCCAGCATTCTCAAGTCCCTCCACGATTTTGTCAGTCCATGCATAGGGCATGGCAAAAATCATCTCAGTCTCCTGTATAGCGGCAAAAACTCTGTCTCCCGCTCCGGGCACTGCAATCGCTACCTCTCCCTCCAAAGCTGGAAACAGTGCTTCAGCACAAGAAGCTGTTTTTGCAGTCAGATTTGCCTTAACAGCCCCTCCGAAGTAAGTTGCCGCCTGTATCAGCCTTCCAATCTGGGCAGGAGTCCCGAAAATCATCACTGCCTCAGGTTTCTCAGCCATTTTCGTCATGTCGCCAAAAACGAAACTCCTGTACTTCCCCAATGGAAGGCCCCTCTCTGCAACCTCGCAGCTCTCATCCTTCAACCACTGTGCGCCAACCAGAATGTCTTTCAGACTCCCTTCATACTCAGCCACGCCGTAGAGCAGCATTGCGGGAGGGCAGCCAAAGTCCTCGGCCTCAAGCACAACCGTTCTGCCTATGTAGCGGGCGAAGGCAATGGCCTGACAGACAGCCATC
>DAINRD010000241.1:1064-2460 GCA_036742095.1 Archaeoglobus sp.
TCTTTATTCCGTATTTTGACGGCTTAAACGCTTTTTCAGGCTCGTATTTTTCTTCGAAGAATTTTACTCCAACTGGGGGCGTGCGCAACTTCAGAACTTCAGTAATTTTCTTTGCCTTCTCATTCCAGTCCATGGAATAAGTTTGGTCAGAATAAATAATGCTTTTCTTCGAGAATTGACACAATTTTTTTATACTTTAAATTTAAGTAAGAGCATGAATGTACTTAAGCTTGTGGTGTCAATTTTAGTGGTTCTGGCAATAGGTTTCGCCGGCTCCTTCTTTACAGCCCAGTCTGTTCAGACCTGGTATGCTGGTGTTGAAAAGCCCTTTTTCACGCCCCCCAACTGGCTTTTCGGTCCAGCTTGGACGTTGCTCTACTTCCTTATTGGGGTAGTTCTTTACGTCGCATGGGAAAATGGGTTCTGGAATGATTCCAGAGTAAAGGTAACATTCTTCACGCAGCTCGGACTCAACTTCCTCTGGTCGCCCTTATTCTTTGGCCCTCAGAATCCTCTTCTGGGTCTGGTGGATATTCTCGCTCTCGACTTTGTAGTGATACTTACTATCGTTTACATCTACCGCCACTCCAAGGCAGCACTCCTTCTACTGCCCTATCTTGGCTGGATACTCTTTGCAAGTGCCCTGAACTTCGCCATCTATCTTTTGAACGCATGATGGACTTTGACCGCAAAGTTCAGGAAAGAATCAGGGAGCTGGCTGATGCTGTGAGGTTTAAAAGGCCGGAGTGGCATGAATGGTTTCATTTATCGGCAGAGGAGTTTGAAGAGCTTGCCAGGAAAAACACCAACAGGAGCTTCGATGAAGTTCCAAAAACGACAACAAATCCAGCCAGCTTCGCCCTGAAGTCACTGGAGGGCGTTGAGAACTCAGTAATACTGCACACCTCAGGAACATCAGGAAATCCAAAGTATTACCTTCTCAGCCAGTATATGCTCGTGAAAAACTGGATGCCGGGCATGTATGCGATTTTCAACTCAGCAGGGCTTGAAAGGGGTGGAGGGGTGGTAATTTTTGTTGCTGAAAGAAAGGAGGGGGACGGAGTTGACGATAAGGGAAACGTCGTGTTGCTATCTTCTGAATTTTCACAAAGATTAGCTGTTGCCATGTTTGATGCCGATTACGTAATCTCCACATACCCGAACTCAAGGAGACTCGATGTTCTTTCTGCCATCCTTGAGATGGAGAGGGTTGATGTGGTTTCTGCTCCAGCTTCAACCATCGTGAGGTGAGCAGACATCACTTTGCTGGCAAAGGGAATAAAAGCGAGTTTGAGTGCATGCAGTGAAATTGGCGGGGAATTGCGAAGGATCTTAAGATTGCCCTTTGAGAAGGCCGTTAAGGAAATACACTCCTGCTCTGGGACAAGCTCAGGAA
>DAINRD010000242.1:0-2441 GCA_036742095.1 Archaeoglobus sp.
CAGTGTGGCCCATCTCCTTGCAGAGATTATAGCACTGCCTCACCTGCCCAAGAATTTGCTCCTCGCCAACAATCATCGATTCAATGCCCGCTGCAACACCAAGGAGATGCCTGAGGCATTCTTCTCCTACAAGAATCTCGGCTTTATCAGCGATTCCAAAATCCTCAACAATTTCATGAAGACATTCAATCAGTTTTTCGCCAACGACGTAAATTTCAAAACGGTTGCAGGTGAAAAGGTAGGCGTATTCGGAGAAGGCACACTTGGATATTACCTCCTCCAATCTTGGCTTTACGCTAAGCCAGATTTTTTCAATATCCTCAACATTCGCCTTTTTGTGAGAAACCACAAGACAGCCAATCTCCATTCTAATGTTTCAAAAATCAGGAGTGCTTTTTAAGTTTTTTATCTGAAGAGGATGTGTCAAAAAGTGTGAAATAAAGGTGGTGGAGACCCCCGGAGCGGCCCTCAGACGAACATCACACCTTTAAGGTCGGGAATGGGTGCGGTTTTCTTCAGAACTTTGTCTATAGCCTTAGTGAAGTCGAGCATGGTAACATTGCCCCTCTCTTCCCTGATGGCAAACATTCCCGCCTCCGTGCAGATGGCTTTTATGTCTGCTCCACTTGCCCCCTCTGTAATTCTTGCAAGCTCCTTGAAGTCCACGTCATCTGCCAGCTTCATTTTTCTCGTGTGAATCTTGAATATCTGAATTCTGCCCTCGTAAGTTGGCATTGGAACCTCTATTATTCTGTCAAATCTTCCCGGGCGAAGTATGGCTGGATCAAGGATATCTATTCTGTTGGTGGCACCAATTACCTTCACGTCCCCTCTGGGGTCAAAGCCGTCAAGCTCTGCGAGCAGTTGCATCATTGTTCTCTGAACCTCCCTGTCACCGCTCGTATCACTGTTAGTTCTCCTTGCCGCTATGGCGTCGAGCTCATCTATGAAGATTATTGAAGGAGCCTTTTCCTTAGCGAGCTGGAAGACTTCCCTTACGAGCCTTGCACCCTCCCCAATGTACTTCTGAACGAACTCGCTGCCAACCACCCGGATGAAGGTGGCCTTTGTTTGATTTGCCACCGCTTTCGCCAGCAACGTCTTTCCAGTGCCGGGAGGACCGTAAAGCAGCACACCCTTCGGTGGCTCAATGCCAATCTCAGCAAAGAGCTCCGGCTTAAGCATTGGCAGCTCAACAGCCTCTCTGATCTCCTCTATCTGCACGTCCAAGCCTCCAATGTCTTCGTAGCTGACCTTCGGCCTCTCTTCCACCTCAAAGCCGTATACCATCGGGTCCTTCGATGTGGGGAGGACGTTGACAATGGCGAGAGTCTGCTGGTTCAAAGCGACCCTCGCTCCGGGCTTCAATTCCTCTTCGTTAATGTATTGAGAGGTATTAACGACAAATTTTGGACCGGTAGAGCTTTTAACCACAACCCTTCCATCTTCGAGAACATCTGAAACTACTCCTACGAGTAAAGGTGGTGAGCGTAATCTTTCAACTTCACTTCTGAGTCTTCTTACTTCTCTTTCATACCTTATTCTTTCGCTTTCAATAAATCTCTTTTCATCTTCCAATCTTCGATAAAGCTCCCTAAGCTTGTAGTAATCCTCCTCAAGCCTCTTCAACTTTTCCAAGAGATATTGTATCTCGCTATCCCCCATTTTTTATCCCTCAATCCTTATTTTTTGCCTCCATCACCGCTCCGGAAGCCTCCAAATATCTATATATCGCTCATCATATAAGAACTTGTTGCTGGTGAGTAAGATGAACTGCGAAATCTGCGGGAGAGAAATTAAGGGAAAGGGTTTCCAGATAGTCGTTGAGGGAAGTGAAGTGACTGTATGTGGTTTTTGCAAACAGTATGGGACAGAGAAGAAGCCGTCAATAGCCTCCCAGCAGGGTGCCAGAAGGGTTGTGTTAAAAAAGAAAAAGAGCTCTTCAAAAATAGAGTTCACAGAAGAGCTAATTGAGAACTATCACCTCATAATAAAGCAGGAAAGGGAAAAGAGAGGTTGGAGTCAGGAGCAGCTCGGCAAGAAGATTCAGGAGAAGGAATCTCTCATCAGAAAAATTGAGAATGCGGAAATCACTCCAGAGCCAGAGGTTATTGAAAAGATAGAGAAGCTTTTCAACATAAAGCTTCGAGAACAGGTTCCAGAAATTAAAATCGAGACCACGGGCAGAAATCTCACACCCACACTCGGTGACATTGTTGTGGTAAAGGCAGAGAAAATCGCACAGAGGCTGCTTGAAAAGAGACTTGCAGCATGCGTAAACATTTTTCCCATAAAGTCCTACTTCTGGTGGGAAGGGAAAATTGAGGCTGCAACTGAGTTTGCCCTGATAGTAAAAACAAGCTCAGAGAAGTTTGCAGAGATCAGAGAGGAAGTGAAAGCCATGCACAGCTATTCAGTCCCATGCATATGTGCCATTCCCA
>DAINRD010000243.1:0-2419 GCA_036742095.1 Archaeoglobus sp.
GGCGGTGATGATTGGAAGGGCTGCGGCAGGAGCAGAAATAAATCTGGTGGCTGCTTTGACTTTCACAATTCTCTCCTTCACCCTTCTTGTAGTTTCGCCCCTTGCCGTAAAAATAAGTCAGTAAGGGGTTGCCCAGCTCTCGTCGTCCTTGTAAACCTTCTCGTCTATTATCATCTCCCCCTCCACGAGGGGCTTGGGCTCCTTCACGGACTCGATTCTGAATAGAGTTGAGTTGTACCAGTTGAAATCCGAATTTACCTGCAGATGCCTCACAATTGGAAGCTTCTCCTGAAATCTGAAGAAGTTCTTCTCGTCTTCAGGATAAATGCTGAACCTCCTTCTGAGGTCGGTGATTACGAAACCCATGTCGTGAATTATCCTCTGAATCTCGTACCACTTCCTTCTCGAAGCTTCGAGTGTTGTAATGCCGAAGTATCCCGCACAACCAACGCCCTTGAGCGTTGAAACGCCCCTCGAAAGGAAGAGCTTCAATCCGGGTATGGTCTCTACAGGATCGGTAACAAAAACATCGAATTTCTTTTTTAATTCATCCGGGAAGGCCTGCTGGACGTCATAAACAAAAGCCTCAACGTTGAGGCTGTACTCCTCAGCCGCCCTGTTTATGAAGTTTATAAGCCTCTCGTCGACGTCCACAACAACAACCTTCTCAGGCATCCCCGTCAGCGACGCGGCAATGCTGAAGAGGTCATCATCGCCGACGACAAAAATTCTGCCGTTCAAATCTCCTCTATCGTAAACGAACTCTACTCTCCTTATCACACCTTCAAGGCTGATGAATCCCTGATCATAGATTTCAATGGTTTCGGGGCGGTCTTTGGCTATTTCGGAGTACTTCTGCAGAATTTCCTTAAAATAGGGGTTGATTGAAAGCCCTGCGCCATCACAGCACTCACACTCAACATCTCCGCAGAACTTCAGCCTCTCCCTCTCAGCGACCTCTTTGCCTTTCTCAGTAATCTTCACTTTCCCGCCTTCGACCTCAATCAGCCCCTCATTTCTCAAAGAATTGAGGAGTTCAAAGAACTCCCTCAAAGATGCATCCTGATAGTAAATTAGCTCGTAAACGCTTCTCTCTCCTCCAAGGAGCTTTTGCAGTATCTGCCTGACGATTCTGTCCATTTTACCCCCTGTCAAGAACGTAATGGCGGTAGGATTCTGGCTTGAACTTCTCAAGGAACAGCTTGAAGGCCCTCTCGACCTTGGTCGTATCACCGCACGTGAAAATGTCGAGGTTAACAAGCCCGTATTCAGGCCATGTGTGTATAGAAACGTGGCTTTCAGCAATCAAAACAATCCCCGTGACGCCATGGGGATTGAACTGTTTGTAAATGCTGCCTACTTTCGTAAGCTCTGCTTTATCCACCACCTCCTCGACAATGGAGCGCACCACCTCTTCTTTGGCGATAAGCTCCTCCTTCACCCCGTATAGTTCTGCAATAATATGCCGACCGACTATCATCGCCATCACCCTCCATTTTTCTCACCTCCTGAAGGAAATATCCTAATTCAGAGCTTTTTTCTACTTTTATGCCAGATTCTTTCAGGGCTGCTTTATTTGTAACGAAACTACACGAATCTGGCTGAAGATTATCTGGTTTGGATTGACATTTAAATTTTTCGGAGATTTTAAAGTGTTTTCAGAAGGGAAATTTCGTGCAAAAAAGGTCTGAGCAAACTCTTCTTAAAAATTTCAGAGATATTTTAATTAGTTTGCCAGAAAACATCAATTTACTTTCCATTTTTGGCCGATTCAGCGAAAAATATATATTTTCAGTGCAGATAAATTAGTAGGTTCTCGCAAGTACTGCCAGCTTCCCTTCTGCCCCGCAGACAATGCACCCTCCGTTCATCTCGAACTCCATCCAGTCTGGCATTTCCTCAAGCCAGCCAAGTAAACTTCCACCAATCTCCTCGATCTGATGTCCACAATCGGGATTGCTGCACAGGTGGAACAGATAGACCCCTCTGACACTCTCAATTTCCTCCAGTGATTTTGCGAATATTACTTTTTCGAGCATTTTTTCAGCAGCTACACTTCTCAAACGCCTCTTCATCTCTTCAGCCCATTGCAAAATCAATTTATCCGTAATTTCTTCTATGGGAATCTCGAATTTTTTCCTCTCGTCTCTGAATGATGCAACAGCAACCCCCTTCTCTGCATCCCTCGGCCCCACTTCAAACCTAATAGGCACACCCTTCAGCTCCCACTTGTAGTACTTCGCCCCCGGCCTGTCTTCCCCTTCATCAAGAACAACTCTGAAGGCCTTCAACCTCTCAGCCAGCTTTCTGCACGCTTCCATCACTGCCTCCTCTTTACCCTTGTAGAGAATCGGAATTATGACTATCTGAACTGGAGCAACTTCAAAGGGCAGCACAAGACCGAGGTCATCGCCGTGGA
>DAINRD010000244.1:0-257 GCA_036742095.1 Archaeoglobus sp.
GGGAAGATAACCGATTCTTCTCTTCATTTCCTCATTAAAGGGTTCGCCGAAGTATCTCACCTCCCCTTCATCGGGTTTCATCAACCCTGCGAGAATTCTGAGGGTTGTTGACTTTCCAGCCCCATTCTCCCCAATCAGACCGAGAACTTCTCCCCTGCGAACGGTAAAACTGAGATTCTTCACCGCCACAAAGCTTCCGTATCTCTTTGTTAGGTTGACGACTTCCAGCACTTCATACCCTTCATCTTCATGGGATA
>DAINRD010000244.1:502-2399 GCA_036742095.1 Archaeoglobus sp.
GAGTTGAGAAAGGTCTTCTCAGCCCTCAAGCCTGTGGCAAACATAGCCGAAGTTGCAAGGATTCTGGGTTTTGGTGTTGTTGAAGTCTATGCCGAAAGCCACAAGGTGGGGATAGTGGCGGGTGTTTCTTCAGCTCTTGCCAATGCCGGAATATCCATCAGATATATTCTGGCTGAGGACCCCGAATTGAGTGTTGAATCGAAACTGACAGTCGTTACAGAGACGAAGATTCCGGGAAGCGTTGTTGAAGAAATTCTGAAGGTTGATGGGGTGGAGAAGGTGATAATAAGTTAGGGTGATGAGAGGAGCTTTTAAGTTAAGAATATATACTCCAAAGGCTTTGTGCTATCATGCGAAAAATAATCCTGATATCAGCACTTTTGCTGCTGATGCTGAAGTCTGTCAGCGCTGAAGGAGTCTCCGTAAGCTATCAGATTTCGCCGGAAATTCTACTTCCCGGCGACTACGCCGACGTGACTCTAATCCTACAAAATCCAACCACTAAAGAAGTGAAGGTGAACTCAATAGTTGTGAGCGGGGCGAGGGTTGAACCAACCTCAATTTTCTCAGTTGGAACAATACCGGCGGGTGGGAGTTATTCCGTAACCTTTTCGGTTAAGGGTGAGGAAGTCGGGAGAAAGAATATCAAGGTTACAGTTTCCAGTGAAATTAAGGTGGATGAGAAGAACACCACCTCTCAAACCATAACGCAGAACATCCTTCTCGTTGTTGACGATAACTTTCCGTCGCTAACCATAACTTCACCCGTTTACAGAGGAGTGGTCAACGACATCACCTTTTACCTCTCCTCTCCAGTGGAGCTCAAAGACGTGAGGGTTGAAGCTCTATTTGATGCCATACCGAAAACGGTATACCTCGGAGATGTGGCTGGTAGCAAAGAGGGAAGCTTTAAGTTCATACCGGAGTCAGAAAGTCTGAAGTTCAAGATAACCTTCTACAACGGCAGAAACTTCCACGAGCTGGAGAAAGAGGTTAAAGTAAAGCTGCTGAACCCAAAAGATGTCGTTTTAAATGTCTCCAGCCCCTACAAGACCCTCTTCATCGGAGATGCCATTACAATTCCAGTTGAGGTTACAAATCTGAGAAGTGACGCCATATACAAAGTTAAAGTTTCTGCAAAATCAGCTCTCGGCACTTTCTCAGATTCAGTTACCATCGCAAAGCTCGAAAGTGGAGAAAGCAAAACTATCAACTTCAAATTCAGCCCCTCAAATGCGGGAGAGGGCAGTGTTGTTTTCAGGGTCGATTACGAGGACGAGCTTGGAAATGCCAACAGTGTTGAGAAGGGGTTCTCCATAAAGGTCCTTGAAAGCTATGCTGTGCAGCTTTCAAACCTTGAGGTGAAAACAGAGGGATTTAAGGTGAGTGTATCTGGCGATATCAGCAACAACGGAAGAAGCGAGGCCTACAATGCATACGCATCAGCTGTTTGTGATGGATACAAGGCGGATTATTTCATTGGAAACATTGACCCCTCCGACTTCCAGAGCTTCGAACTGCCCTTGGAGTGCAACAAAAGTGCCACAGTGTTCGTGAAATGGTCCAACGAAATAGGGGAGACCTTTGAAATCTCTCAGGTTGTGGAGCTGAAGGAGAAATCGATTGGGGAGGTAGAGGAGAAGCCTTTAGTGACATACATCTCAATTGCCGTGGCTCTGGTTGTTCTGGCAATAGTTGGATACGTAATCTA
Organism: Archaeoglobus sp.; assembly: GCA_036742095.1. Taxonomy (GTDB): domain Archaea; phylum Halobacteriota; class Archaeoglobi; order Archaeoglobales; family Archaeoglobaceae; genus Archaeoglobus. The sequence continues at coordinate 2,214 of DAINRD010000244.1, forward strand.
CAGGCAGATCAGAAAATGAAGGTTGTAGAGCTCATAGACGTCTACAAAATATACAGGACAGAATACTACGAGGTTAGAGCTCTCGATGGCGTAAGTCTCGAAGTCAAAGAGGGGGAGTTCATAGTCATAATGGGTCCTTCAGGAAGTGGAAAGTCAACTCTGCTTAACCTTATTGGCTGTCTCGAC
>DAINRD010000245.1:0-2374 GCA_036742095.1 Archaeoglobus sp.
TCCTTCTCCTTCTCGAAATACCTGAAAATCAGGTAAACAAAAAGGGCTGTGAAAAGAATCTGGAAGATGTCCTCCCTGCAGAATCTGGAATAGTTAACGATGGTGGCAGATATTGAAATTAAAATGGCTGCAATTAAAGAAGCTTCAAATCCTATAAATTTCCTGTATAAAAAGGGGACAAGTGAGACCACAATTCCTGCTAAGGCAGGTACAATTCTGAGGGAGAATTCACTTTCTCCCATTAAATGGACGGGTAAAAAGAGAATGTAGTAAAGCAATGGGCCGTGGTAGGCCGGGTTGTACCTGTAGGTGCCTGAGAATAGCTGCTTGAGAATTGTTGCATGGATACTCTCATCAAAGAAAAGTGGTGGAAGGGAGAGATGGTAGAGCCTGATAACCGCAGCTATGACTGCTACAGCAATTGTTATGGCGAGCTTTCTCATGAGTTTTTGAGTGTCAGGACACGTTATATTGGTTTCCTTTCATCTTCCTCCTTGATACTATTTCCCTGATGGTCCTGACGAAATTCTGAACTTCAACATTCTCGGTATCAAAAATTCTCCATTTTTTGGCAATTTTCTTTTTCTCCAAAGCACCACTTCCAACGAACTCATAAAAGACCGTTGATCTGTAAACGTAAAGTCCAACTGCCCCCATTCCAAGAAGGCTGAGTAACAAACCTGCTCCTCCAACCAGAAGTCCCAGAATAACGGCAATCCCCCCGAAGCCGAGAAGTCTCATATCTCTGCTTGAAGAGAGAGCGACCCCCTCAATTACCGAATACGGAATTTCGGCAAAATCCTCTCCTTTCTCGGTTGCTTTGTACTTCAGAATCCTTGCGTTGGTGGCATAGAACTCATACCCTGTTGTTCTGTCCTTGCATTTGGCCAGAACCTCTTCTTCAGGAGTTAAGTAGTATCTGATCCCCTCTTTTACTTCTACTTCCACGGAAGAAAGCTTTTCAACGAGTCTTCTGACCTCGTTAATTCTGCTTATTTTCTTTTTCAGATAGTCTTCAACGTAATGCTTCACTTCACCGGAATGTTCAATAAGAAGGTCAAAGCCTTTCTTGGTCAGTTTAAGCCCATCTTTGCTCTCCAAATAGCCTTCCTGTTCGAGGACTTCAATAACCCTGTCAAGCTCTTCACCAGAGATTGGCAAAATCGCCTTTATGTCAATTGAATGGCGCACCCCCTCTGAAATGAGATAAAGGACTACAATTTCCGTCTTTCCGATATTTGAGGGATTGATATTGGCAATTTTGGCTTCTTCTTCAGCCAGCCTCTGGAGAAAGTCTTTAGCCTCGGCAACCTTTTCCGTAATTGAACTTTTCAACTCAAAATTGACATTTTCCTCATCGTATTCTACAGAAGCTAACCTCTCCACGTACATTTTCATTTCTCCTATCATTTCAACGACTTCCTTGTTCATCAAGGTCTCGAAACCCTTTTTGGTTAGCTTGATTTCTTCTGAATTGTCCAGATAACCCTCATTTTCGAGTTTTTTGAGAATATTATCCAGCTCCTCGTCGGAAATGGGGACGGTTTCCTTTAATTTTTCGAAAGTGTCAATTCCTTCGGATACCATGTAAAGGACTAAGGCTTCAGTTTTCCCTATCATTAGTTGAATTTCACTCAATTATTAAAAAATTTATTGTTCGACTTCATAAAAATTATAATAACAATAAGTTGACCTCATCATAACATTACCTTAACTGAATTGTAAATCACTGCTATGCTAAAACCTCTGCTCGAGTTTCAGCAATCTCGGTTTAATCGAAATGGGTATAACAATTTTGAATTGATTTGGAGAGATTGAAAGTAGAATGGGAGGTTTAATAGTTGCAAAGTGTTTTTTGAAAAATTTCGAAAACGTTATTACCTTCTCATCCCTCACTCTGCTATGGAGCACGTGGTTTATGTTGTTGGGCACAAAAACCCTGACACGGACAGCGTCTGTTCCGCCATCGCCTTTGCCTATCTCTGGAACAAGTGGAAGGAGAACGGGAATGTGAGCAAGATGATGAAGATTGAGGCTGAGGCAAAACCGGTGATTCAGGGAGATGTGAATCCGGAAACGAAGTACGTTCTTGAGAAGTTTGGATTCGATGTGCCCGAAGTTATGACGAGCGGTGAGGGCAAGAAGGTTGCGCTAATCGACCACAGTGAGAAAGCTCAGACTGTTGATGGCATAGACAAGGCTGAAGTTGTTGCAATCGTTGACCATCATAAAATCGGGGACGTCACTACCCCGCAGCCCATACTATTCGTGAACCTGCCCGTTGGTTGCACTGCAACCGTCATAAAGCTGCTGTTCGACAAGACGGGAGTCGAGATTCCAAAGGAGATTGCCGGAATTCTGCTCTCCTCGATAC
>DAINRD010000246.1:0-217 GCA_036742095.1 Archaeoglobus sp.
AATTATCTGAGAGTTGAGGAGAGCCTTGCCAGAGATACGGCAGTTGAGGAGGCAGCTGAGATAGGCAGGGAGCTCAGGAAGGAGATTTATGTCGGGTAAGGTTTACATCGTTGGAGCTGGGCCCGGAAAAAAGGATTTGCTAACCTTAAGAGCCTACGAGCTCATAAAGAGGGCTGACGTAATTCTCCACGACGAGCTGATAGGAGAAGTGGCTGAA
>DAINRD010000246.1:255-2336 GCA_036742095.1 Archaeoglobus sp.
GAGGCAGGAAGAGATAAACAGATTGCTGGTGGAATATGCAAGGCAGGGAAAAACAGTGGTGAGGCTGAAGGGCGGAGACCCCTGCGTTTTTGGAAGGGGTGGAGAGGAGGCAGAGTTTCTTGCTGAGAACGGCATCCCCTTTGAATTTGTGCCGGGAGTGACTTCTGCCATTGCAGTTCCCGAAGCTGTTGGAATTCCCGTCACCCACCGCCGCTACGACCCTGCCTTGGTGTTTATCACGGGCAGGGAGAGCAGGGAGAGATTGAACTGGAAGGCACTGGCTGAGCTGAACGCCACCATCGTGATTCTGATGGGTGTTGGCAAAATCCCTGAAATTGCCGAAAATCTGCTGGAGAGCGGTAAAGACGCCGAAACACCTGTTGCAATTATTGAAAAGGGATTCTCTGAGAATCAGAGGGTACTGATAACCAAGCTGGGAGAAGTTGTTGAGACAGCGAAAAGGGAGGGGGTGGAGGCACCCGCAATAATTGTAATAGGTGGAGTTGTAGAGCTTTACGGCACTTTGGCCGAGTATTGCTGCTCTGAGGACAAGGTTTTTTAATAGTTGAGGTTATTAAATTTAATGCCCGTTGACCTTCCCGGCATCGGAACCAAGTACGAGATTGAAGGAAAAAAGGGTAAGATAGCGGTGGTTTTTCTCGAATCGGGTGGTTTGCAGCTTTACATTCATGAAAGTGGTTGTGAAAGTCCGTGCTGCATTGAGCTGACCGTTGAGGAGGCGAGAAGAGTGGGCAGCGTTCTTACAGGCTCGGTTTTTGAGAGGGAGGAGGAGGGCGTCGAAGTTTCCTTTCCCGCCCTTGCAGACCTGAAGATTGCTGTGCACACGTATATAATCCCAAAAAAGATTTCCGGGAAAACCATAGGAGAATTGAAGATAAGGAGCACAACGGGAGCGACGATAATCGCCATATCGAAGAAGGACAGAAACATAATCAGCCCATCACCAGACACCCTGCTTGAAGAGGGAGACACCGTCGTTGTTATTGGCGAAAAGCACCAGATAGAAAACTTTGAAAAAATGATAAGGTAACAGGATGCTCCCCGCAGTTGTTGTTGCTGCCGCGATTTCAGCGATTATCAGCAGAAAGTTCAGAATAACACCGATTCCAGCATACATTTTCGCAGGGATGGCTATAAGTGAAATGGGGATGCATCTGGAGGAAGTTGAGACTATAGGTAAACTGGGTGTCGTCTTTCTGCTTTTTTACATCGGACTGAAAATAAGCCCCGATTCTCTTCGAAGGGGCGGTTCGAAGGCTTTACCGAGCGGGTTTATCGACCTGACATTCAATTTCTTTCCACCTCTCTTAATCCTGCTATATCTCGGCTTCAGTCTTCCCGATTCGCTCATTCTCTCCTCTGCTGTTTACATAAGCAGCTCGGCCATCAACCTGAAGATGCTCGTTGACAACAAGAAGCTGATTTTCGCGTTTGCCGAGACCGTCGTTCTTCTGATGGTTTTCGAGGACATCGTTCTGGTTTTGCTGCTTTCACTCCTCTCAGCTTCCGATTTATCCTTTCTCTACGGTATTGCTGCGGTAATTTTAGTTTCTGCAGCCCTCTACACTTCTACACCATATCTGCAGAAGCTTATGGGAAGGGAAGATGAGATTCCATACCTCCTGACCTTCTCAATCCCATCCTTCGCCCTCTTTCTGGCAGAGAAACTGAGGATTTCCGAGGCTCTGGCGGCTATTCTTTTCGGCCTCGCCCTGCATCGCTGCAAGTTCGACATAATTCTTATTCCCTTTAAAGAAGTTTTCATCGCCGTTTTCTTCATCCTTTTCGGGTCAATGATAGATTTCAGGCTCGATTACGTTGCGCTGATTCTAATACTTCTTGCAGTGATTGGGAAGCTTGTGGGGGCCTACTTCATCGGTGTTTTCCTTCACAAATCGAAAAAAGATGCCAAAGAGATTTTCAGATACACGCTGGCAAGGGGAGAGTTCTCTGTTATATTTCCAGCCCTCTTCGCTCCAGAATATGCTCCCGCGGTGGCAGCGGTGGTTCTCTTCACTTCCATTCTGGGTTCACTGATGGCGAGGGTCAGAGTGTAGAAT
>DAINRD010000247.1:0-1094 GCA_036742095.1 Archaeoglobus sp.
CTCCGAGGTCGATCAGCAGCATGCTGATTTTAATCAGCCACCCGCTGACTGTGAAGAGGTTTATGATTATTCCGAGAACGGCCAGAAGCAGCAGAAGATCAACTACGACTGCGGGATAACCCTCTATCGCCCCCTTTAACCCCTTAAGCAGTTCCTTAGCCCCCTTCTTCACATCCTTTGCAGCTAAAAATCTAATCAGTGAGGCAGCTATGAGGAACAGGAGGGACGTAAACAATGCAGCCCTGATTTCAGGCCACCAGAAAACACCCATTAAGACAATAAGCACGATGAGGCTGAGGAAGAACACTACCGTGCTTATCTTGTCAGTCGCTTCAACCTTGCCAAGCTTTGAGAGCACCTCGTCGATTTTTACCCTCCCCGGCTTTACGTACTGCAGTGTGAGTAGGTAGACTGTGAGAATGATGGAGAAGTAGTAGATGAAGGCCAGAACGAACCCTCTGATTACGACTTCAAAGTAGCTCACACCGAGAAACTCAGCCATCAGGAAAGCTGCGATGGCCATGACTGGGGGCATTATCAACCCGCCAAGAGCAGCGCTGCCCTCAGTTGCGGCAGCATACAGAGCCGGAAATCCAGCCCTTCTCATGGCTGGGATTGTGAACTGCCCAACCAGTGCAGAATCTGCCGCTCCTGAACCCGTGCACATCGCAACGCTCATTGAGCCTATAACAGCAGACTGAGGTATGAGCGCAGGTCTTTTGCCTAAGGCATTTATTATCGTTCTGATCAGGGCTTTATCAACTTCGAAACCCTTCGCAATACCCATCAGGAGCAGAAATGCTCCTATGATTCCCACACCCGCCTGAGCGTAGGTTCCAAACATACCGAGCTTGATTTCAATTGTGGATGAGGTAATTATCCTTTCAAGACTTATTCTTGAAGTTTTCAGTATTCCGGGGAACATGTCCCCATAAAGGCAGTAAACGATGAGGAATAGCATGAGAAAGAACAAAACCTTGTGCTCTCTTCTTGCGTATTCAGCGATAAGCAGGAAGAGGAAAATACCGACAAGATTGTCAGTTAAGGTAAAGGAGCCGACTCTCGTGTAAATCAAATCGAGGTAGTTCATTGGG
>DAINRD010000247.1:1104-2334 GCA_036742095.1 Archaeoglobus sp.
GCTATAAAGAAAAATCCCACAGCATACTGAAACTTTCCAAGTCTCGGATAAAGATTACCATCCTTCAGCTTTTCAAGAGTGTAGAGTATAAACGCAACAGGCACGAGGACGAGAACCCAGAACATCGTCCCCATAATGCCTGTGGTGTAGTAGTAGAGGGCGGAAGCGAAGTAGAAGAATGAGACAGCAAAAATTAAGTAGGAATAAAATTTGGAAGAGTTAATACTCAACCACCTCCTTACTTAGCTATGTACTGATCCCACTCGCTGTTCCACAACCCCTTCTCCTTCAGATACTTCGCCAGTCCGGGGTGGATGGGCATTATGCTTGGGTCAGCGGACTTTATTCCTCCAACCTGGAACTCTGCGACGTTGCTGGCAAGGGGTTCAAGTCCCGGATCAACCTGGGCAAGCTTGTCTGAGTTCTTCTCCAAGGCCTTGAGCAGACTGTAAACGGCGTCCTCAGGCATGTTTACACTCGTGTGGAACCCGAAGTAGAATGGGACCGCATCAGCCGGGCCTTCAATGCCCCACTTGCTGACGTCGATTTCCTTCACTCCGTACTTGGCCATAATCTTCTGCTTCTCCTCCTCGCTCATTCTGATTGCAACAAGCTTGTCCTTGCAGGCTATTGTGAGCTCTTGTCCCCAAGTTGGCAGGGAAACTCCTGCTGTTGTGTAAAGTCCTGCTGCAACAATCGTTCCCTCTTCGAGGGCCTTGCAGACAAACTTTGAGTCAACCTCCACGTGCTGTGGCTCCACTCCGAGAACTTCAAAGGTTCTCCTGAGATTTAAGTAGTTCATGTATCCTGCCGGAGTAAGGTAGACTGGCTTACCTGCAAGATCGCTCCAGCTCTTGATGTTCTCAGCATTCTCCTTCGTTGTGACAAGGAAGGTTTCCATTGTGTAGGCCCAGAAGCTCTGGACAGGCATTTGCTTTACTTCTGACTGGAATCCCTCAAAAGGACCCGTAAATTCATAAAGGCTCTTAGCTCCTAAGTCAGCGAGATAGACACTCTCTGCCTCACCTTTACAGAGCCCTTTAACTGCTGCGGTTGTTGAGGAGTAGGGTTTGACCGTGAATTCATAACCGGGGAGGTCATCCTTTACGGCATCAATAATTCCTGTTATGACCCTGTAACCGTATGAGCCCGGATCTGCAGTCGCCAATCTCCACTGCTTAACCTCTACCTTAGGCGTCGTCTGTCCCTCGGGCTTCTCCTCACTAACAC
>DAINRD010000248.1:0-2318 GCA_036742095.1 Archaeoglobus sp.
TATTGGTTTTACATTATTTCCTATAGCTGAGAGACACAATGATTAAAAACACAGGCTTTGCCTTTCTCTTTGCCCCCCTTTATCACAAAACCTTTGCGAGAGTTGGTGCCGTCAGGAGAAAGCTTGGAATCAGGACGATATTCAACATAGTCGGCCCCCTCACCAACCCGGCAAATCCTGTTGCTCAAATTGTGGGAGTCGCAAAGGAGGAGCTGATAATGCCGGTAGCAGAGGCCCTTTCTCTGCTGGGGAGGAGGGCTGTCGTCGTCCACGGGAGCGGGTTAGATGAGGTCAGTCCAAAGGACGAGACTCTTGCTGCAGTTGTTGACAAAGACGTTGAAAGATTAAGGCTAACTCCGGAGGACTTCGGGGTGGAGAAATCAAGAATTGTTCCATGCAAAAGCAGTGAGGAGTCTGCAAGAAGAATAAAAAGCGTCTTTTGCGGAGAAGGGTTGAAGGAAGACAAGAACTTCATTGCAGTCAACTTCTCCGCTGCCCTCTTTGCCCTTGGTTATGAGGACTTGAGAGAGAACACGGAAATTTTTGGTGAGAAGCTGGAGAATGGGGAGTTCAGAGCCAAACTTGAGGAGATAGTATGCAGAAGCACGAATACGTCGACCCCGTGAAGCTGTACTGTGCTGTAAGGGAGGAAAACTACCCCTTTATTCTCGAATCAGCGGAGAAGGGCGGGAGAGCAAGATTCTCCTACATCTCCTTCAATCCCCTTTACGTTGTAAAGGTAGGCAGCAGAACCAAAGTCGACGGTGAGGTGATTTCCAAAATATCTGACCCCTTTGACGCCCTCAAAGAAATACACGTGAAGGGTTTGCTGGTGGGGTATGTGGCATATGATGCCGTAAACAACTACATCGGAAAGCCCGTAGAAGAGCCCTCAGTTTTTGGCTGCTACGATGGATACTTTGTTTACGACCACTATCTCAGGAAGCTTTTCAGTGTGAACGTGGAGAATGCAGAAAAATTTGTGGAGAGGGCCAAGAGGGTAGAGATAAAAGAAGAAAAGGGCTGTTCATCGGTTTTGAAGGCTGGTAGCAGAGAGGAGTTCGTGAAGATGGTTGAGAAGGGAAAGGAACAGATATTCGAAGGAGAGGTTTACCAGATCGTCCTTTCGAGAGAGTATGTCGTTGAGACTGATTTAAATCCATTTCAGATTTATCTGAACCTCAGGAAAACAAATCCAAGTCCTTACATGTTCCTTCTCGAATTCGAAAAGTCTCTGATTGGCTCCAGTCCGGAAACAATGGGGAGGGTGGAGGGGAGGAGCTTCATCATCAACCCAATCGCAGGAACTGCAAAAAGGGTGGAGGGCAGGGAGGAGGAAATTGCAAGGGAGCTTCTCTCTGACGAAAAAGAGAGGGCTGAACACGTGATGCTTGTAGACCTCGCCAGAAATGACGTGAGGAAGGTTTGCAGAGCGGGAAGCGTTAGGGTTGCGAAGTTCATGGAGGTCATGAGCTATCCGAGCGTTCTTCACATTGAAAGCGAGGTTGTGGGGGAGCTGAAGCCCGAAATAACTCACTTTGATGCCATGAAAGCTGCCTTTCCTGCCGGAACTGTTACCGGAGCACCAAAGCTCAGGGCTATAGAATTAATCTCGGAAATTGAAAGGGACAGGAGGGGTGTTTATGCCGGTGCGGTGGGTTTCTTCTCTGAGGATGTTTCGGATCTGGCAATCGCAATAAGGATGGTGGAGTACGACGGAAAATGCAGAATAAGGGCTGGTGCTGGCATTGTAGCTGACTCCAATCCAGATAAGGAGTTTCTGGAGACGGAAAATAAGATAGCAAGAGTATTGGAGGCGGTGGGATTGTGATAGTCGTAATTGACTGTAAAGACTCTTTCGTTTACAATCTGGTTGAGTACATCTCCATCTTTGACAGAGTAAAAGTAATTGACAAAGAGAGGGCACGGGAAGTTGAGAAAATGAATTTTGATGGAGTCGTAATCTCCCCTGGCCCCGGCAAGCCTGACAGAAGTCTGGAGTTCCTGTTTGATTTTGACGTTCCAGTCTTAGGGGTTTGTCTGGGTCACCAGATTATAGCTGAGGTCTTTGGGGGAAAAGTGGGGAAGGTAACTCCTGTCCACGGAAAGGCTTCTCTTATCAAGCATAACGGGGAGGGAGTCTTCAGGGGACTTAGGAATCCATTCAGAGCGGGCAGATATCATTCTCTTGCCGTAATAAAGCCTCCTGAGGGCTTCAGAGTTACTGCAAGAAGCGAGGATGGTGTGATAATGGGTTTGATGAGAGGGGATATCCATGGAGTCCAGTTCCACCCTGAAAGTGTGCTCACGCCAGACGG
>DAINRD010000249.1:0-1506 GCA_036742095.1 Archaeoglobus sp.
CGAGCTCAGCAGCCATTTTCTTGCACTTCCCGCAGAGAAGCTTTCCCTCTCTGCAGTCGGCCTCAATCTGCTTTAGCTCCTCATCGCTCTCAATGAGGTGGAAGCTGTAAAGCTCGAACACCACGCATCTATCCGGCTCACCGCCAAGCCTTCTCTGCTCCTCAGCTGTTGCCCTTCCCCCCGTGAAGGCCTTCATGACCTTCTTCGCTCCCTCTTCAGGAGGGTCGAGGAGGGAGATGTAGCTTTCAGGCTTGCTGGAGCTCATCTTCCCACCAGTAAGCCCTGTCGTAAAGCGGTGGTAGGTTGAGGATGGGGGAATGAAGGCAAAACCTCCAATTTCAACCTCTATCTTCCTCACAGCCCTCTCAATCTCCTCAGCCTCGCCAAAGATGTCCATGTGCTCCTCGTAAATTTTCTTGTCGAACTCTAAATCTCGCAAACTGCTGAGATACTCCGCCCCCTTCCTGCTTCTAACTCTCACACCTCCCTCAACTGGCTCGAAGCTGAAGATGCTGATTCTCGCCGCCAAGTCCCTCGTCAGTCGCATGTGGGGGTCCTGATCAGCCCCAACAGGCACCACCACTGGCTTTGGCCCTCCAAACTCCTCCAGTTGGGGATGGAGGATGTCGGCAGCCTGAATGGCTGTGACAAACATCTTAGCAAGGCTTGTGTCGGAGTTGAAGCCGTAAATTGCCCTCAGCTCGCTGAAGTTCACCTCTGCCGAAAGCTCGAAGGCCAAGTCCTTTACGTGAGAGCTTTTGGACTGGAAGTAGATTACAGCATCCTCCCTAAGGCCGAGGGCGATGATGGATTTGATGTAAAGCATTCCAAGCTCTCTCGTCTTTTCCCAGCTCAAACCCCTTACCGAGTGAGCCTCCATGTCGGCAATCGCAACAAAAGCTTTACCTCCCGCGCTCTGATGCCACACAATCTCATCCATCGTCATCTTGTGGCCGAAGTGTGGTAAGCCAGAGGGCATGAAGCCGGACATTACCGCCCATGGCTCCTTTTTCCGCATCGCCTCGATAATTCTCCAATAATCCCTGTGGCCGAAAATCGCCCCTCTCCGCATCAGAATGTGTGGGTTATCGATTTCAGGCAGCACCTCGCTGAAGGGCTGCATCCCGAACTCCTCTATGAGCTTGCTGTAGTCTATGACTCCCTCGACCTCCCATGGAGTAACGTTCATGTGGTTCAGTAAGCAGCAGGTTAATATTCTTTGTGCAGACTTATTCCTGAATGAGGGTTCAAAGGGTTCAAATAATGGGTGCAGGAGCTCTCGGTTCCCTTGTTGGGGCGCTGATTCAGCTTGCCGGCTATGAAGTCATCTTTGTGGCGAGGGGAGGGCAGCTTGAGGCTTTGAAAAATGGCCTGAGGGTTTCAGGGCTGAAGAATGCGGAGCTTAAGGTTTACTGCACCTCTCAGCCAGAGGATGCGGACATAACCTTCGTCACTGTGAAGGCCTACGATACCGAAACAGTGGCGAAGAAGCTGGCTGAGGTTGAT
>DAINRD010000249.1:1516-2312 GCA_036742095.1 Archaeoglobus sp.
AATACTGCAGGAAGGTTCTGGGGGGTGTTACGACCTACGGGGCGAACCTGAAGGACTACGGGCATGTTGTGTATGCGGGAGAGGGCTACACCTACGTTGGGGAGATGGATGGCAGAGTAAGCGGGGAGGCTGAGATGGTCGCTGATGTTTTAAGAGATGCTGGAATTAGGGCTGAAGCTGTTGAGGACATAGAGTTCAGGATTTGGGCCAAGGCTGTTGTCAATGCGGCAATAAACCCCATCACGGCAATCTGCAGAGTCAAGAACGGTGAGGTGGTGAGAAATCCCCATCTGTGGGAGGTGGCAAGGGCTGTTGCCGATGAGGGAAGGCAGGTTATGGCGAGAATGGGCTACGAGTTCGATGCTGCTTCAGAGGTGAGAAAGGTTGCGGAGATGACCGCAGAAAACAGGTCATCGATGCTGCAGGATTTGGAGAGAGGAAAGAGGACAGAGGTTGAGTTCATCAACGGGGCGATAGTGAAGAAGGGAGAAGAGTTCGGGATTGATTGTGCTGTCAACAGAACGCTGCTGAATCTTGTGAGGGGTGTGGAGAGTGGACTTTAACCTGCTGAGCGTTCTTCTTGTGTCAGCAATGCCCTTTTCCGAGCTAAGGGGGGCTATACCGCTAGCCCTCTACTTCGGCTTCAGCCCTGCTGAGGCATACCTGCTTTCAGTCTTGGGAAACATTCTGCCGGTCCCCTTTCTTCTCCTCTTCCTCGACTACCTCGTGAGAATTGCGACAAAAGTAGAGTTGCTGGCCAGAGTTTACCGAAGGGTTGTGGAGAGGGTGGAGAGGA
>DAINRD010000250.1:0-333 GCA_036742095.1 Archaeoglobus sp.
TTGGAGCTCCCCTATACTCTTTAAGCTTCTAACTTCATCTAAAAAATCTCTAATTACTTGATTGTTCAATATTTTCGTTTTTATTTTCTCTGTATCCATATTTTTATCCCGTGCAAATCCTCTTTCCGAAGGAGATATCCAAAGAAGAAAGGGTTTGGTTAAGTTGTCTATGGTTTCAATTTTTTCATATATTTTCTTTGCTGTTTCAAAATCGATTTCCTGATTGTTTTTGAAATGATGCTCGATGGTTTCCCTAACTTCATCAAGGTGTTTCAAAATAATATCTTCGACACTTCCCCATTCTTTTTCGTATTTTTCTCTTAGATTTTCTAA
>DAINRD010000250.1:343-2055 GCA_036742095.1 Archaeoglobus sp.
ATTTTTATTCATTTCTATAACCTCCAAACCTCATTTTTTCATTAACCTTGTCAAATACTCTTTTCACACTTTCCCAGTAAATCAAGTCTTCTTCCGACTTAACTCTTTCCATATTTACCGAGAACTTTCCTTCGAACTTCTCAATGGTCAAACCTTCTCTCAAAAGCTCACTTAAAGTCGATTCCACAGGTTTTCCGGGTTTTACGATGCTGGAGTAAATTTCTCTGTCAACAGTTTCAAGAACTTCAAGGAATTCTGAAATCTCGCTAAAGCTAACTCCATCCTCTTTTCCTGCAAAATGCTGAAGGTGGTAAATGATGTTCAGAAGCATGTACCGCCTTCGTCCAGCCCTGATCCAGTCTTCACCCGTAAAATACTCCTCTGACACTATTCCCCGAATTTTCTTCTTTTCATCCTCCATCGGTCAGACCTCCAAACATCCCCATCCATAAGCACAACTACGCCCTCAAAGTTCTCCACAAACCATTCGGGGCTGGTAGTGTGAACAGGAATAATCACATCCGGATCAACCTGCTCGATAATCCAACTCAGATCTTCCTTCGACGCATGTCCTGAAGCGTGATAGCCTTTAATGAACTCCGGAGACAGCTTACCCTCTCTCAGCACCATTCTAAAGCCATAAACCTTCAGATTGAACTGACCCAGCCAATGATACAGCCTGAGGAAATCGAACTCCTGCTCCTCGCTGAAGGCCTCGCTTGAGGAGTAGATGTACACACCACCGTCGGGCTTGATGTCGAGGAGGTGCTTCAGGTCGTAGAATGAGAAGCAGAGGATATAGCTTTCCGGGTTTCTGGCTATCTGTACGGGATCGACGTATGATTCACCCCACCTCTCCATCACCACCTCTGTCTCCCACTTTTCCCTTCTCTCCTTCAACTCGCTGTAGATTGCAACACCGTCCATTCTGTTTACGCCATCTACAAGCTGGATTGCGTGAAGCATGTAAGCATCTCTGGCCGTGACGACGAGCTGTCTCGAAGTTCGTTCGGCTATCTCCCTGAAGGTTTCAAGTCTCTCGAAGTTTCTGGGGGAGAAGTCGGCTATCACCAGTCCCTTGCTTTCTTCAACAGCTTTCAGGCAGGTCTCGTAAACTTCTCCCTCGGATACATTGATGCCCTCTCCCTTGCCCGCTCTCGTCCCCTCGATGATAAGAGCCGAGACGTTTTTCGCGTCTCTTAGGAACTTTCTGGTTTCATCTCCCTTTCCGCCGTGCAGCCTTATGTCGCCTGTATAGGCGATGGCTGCATCGCCGTAAAGGATGTAGGCAGTGGCTCCGTAGATGGAGTGGTCCACCTCGTAGGTTTTGACGTCGAAGGGAAGGGGTTTCTCGGTGATTTGACAGATCTCTCCCGGTTCGAGCCTCTTTGCGTTCTTTCCATCCTGTCCTGGCTTGTGACAGAGGAAATTAACGAGTTCATCGCTCATCCCCTCAACGCAGATGCAGTCCCTCCCGACATAGTGACCTTTGCTGCTGCCAGATTTCAGGACTCTGCTGTCGTCGCAGGGCAGCTTGGGGGAGTGGTAGGGTAACTCGTTCCCGCCGCTCATCCTTCCTGAATCTCTCATTGCTTTAAGCACTGCGAGGGTTATGGCTGAGGCGACGATTGGAACGCTCTCGTGCAGATATCCGACATTACCGCAGTGGTCGAGGTGGCCGTGGCTGAGAAGGACAGCTTCAACATTGAGTT
>DAINRD010000250.1:2065-2306 GCA_036742095.1 Archaeoglobus sp.
GTTTATCTGTGAGGTGGCAGACCTCCCCAGGTTCGAGCTTCTTTGTGTTCTTTCCATCCTGCCCGGGCTTGTAACAGAGGAAATTAATTAGTTCTTCGCTCATCCCCTCAAAGCAGATGCAGTCCCTCCCGACGTAGGGATCATTTCTGCTGGACTTCAGGACTCTGCTGTCCTCGCATTGCAGCCTGGGGGAGTGGTAGGGCAGCTCGCTCCCGCCGCTCATCCTTCCGGAATCTCTCAT
>DAINRD010000251.1:0-2297 GCA_036742095.1 Archaeoglobus sp.
GTTGAGCGAAGCGCCCTTCGATACCTGCAGTATTTTGTCCGGATTTTCTGCAATCTTCTTCGCTATCTCCTCAAAGTTTGCATCGCTCAGATCGGAGTCAAGAGACAGTCCAAGAGCTTCGAGCAACTTCTCACTCGGTGTCCCTTTGAACCTTTCCCTCTTCTCCTTTGGAATGCTGTCAAGCATACCTAAAAAGCCTCTCAGCACCTTCGGATTCTGGAAGTCCTTAAGGGCCTCCTCATCCAGCTCAACCACACAGAGGTAATCCCCCTCCCAGTTCGCAGCCACTTTCTTGTATTCAGCATCGCTGTTCACTTTCTTGTGAAGCTCTTCCATCCATTCCGTAGATGGGTACACTACAGCCATATTGTTTCCTATCATGAGCAGATATTTTAACTTTTTGAAATTAAAATAGTTAAACATGTCCAATTGTGCTCATCTATGCTCTTTTATGCTCATGTTTGCTCATTTCTTCCTGAAAACCATGTTGAAGCCATGACTGTAGATGGAGTACTCGACTTCAGCGGAATAGTTTATTTCTGCAAAGTGCTTCACAGCTTTGCAAAAAACTTCTGAAAGCCTCTTTCCAACGTTAGACCTTACCAGGACGTGTACTTCGTCATTTTCAAAGTTTATCTTGACGTCTGATGCCCAGTTTCTTGCAAGAAGAGACAGTTTTAAAAATTCCAATGCCTCCTCAAAAGTTATTTTGCTGAGAGGTTTGCCGTAATACCACTCAAGAATGAACTCGATTTCATTCTCCCTTACAGCCTTTTCTATGTCTCCGCCAGCAACATATTCAGCACTCTCAAAACCCACAGCCACCATTCCAACCTCTTTCATCATCCTGATGAGAAGATGGTCAAGCTCGGTAAACTCTCCCCTCTCCTTTAAGTAAAGAAGCTTTAGTGCTTCCTCGATAAGGGAGTTGAGTCTCCCGTATTTGGGAATCAGCTCTTTGACAATTCTCTCATAAAGTTCTCTGTCAATGGTGGTCTGAATACGAACCTTTGACATTCCCATGTCCTCAATAAGCAGTGTATAATAAAAAATTTATTTAATCCACATTGCAATTATTATAATTATTATGGGAAAAGCTTAAATGCAGTACTCTCCATAGTACATATTGGTGAGTCAGAGTGCAATTACTTAAGACAGCAGATGTTCCGACTGGAATTGTTTTGCTCGACAGGAGGTTAGATGGGGGCTTGCCAGCGGGGAGCTTCGTCTGTGTTCACGCAGACCCGATTGCAATGCCCGAAGCCTTCCTTTACCAGTTTGCCACTGTGATGAAGACGTACTACTTCACAACAAGCCGTCCGGCCAAATTTGTCAGAAGGGATATGGAAAAGCTTCGCCTGGATGTGCAGCATGTCCAGTTCGTTGACATCTTCTCACAGTATTACCTCAACGAGTACGGGCAGTTCATTGTAGAGGATAAATACAGAGACAAGGAAATTTTCGATTTTGTTGGTGACAGGCTTGCAAAGATTCAGGAGGAGGAAAAGGGGGAATACAACATTGTCATTGACTCTCTCTCCTTCTTCCTGAACCTCTCCGTTGAGTGGGGCCTGAAGGAGTGGTTGCTGAACAAGCTCTACTCAATATCCAAAGAGAGAGGGGTTGTGGTATACTGCTACCTTATCAAAGACCTGCATCCACCAGATGTTGTCAACAAAGTACTGGATATCTCTGACGTGGTTTTCCAAGTTGAAGCAGAGAGAGTTGGAGAACGGATAGTGAGTAAGTTTGCAGTTCCAAAGCTCAGGGGCAAAATGCCAGTTATGGAGTACTTCAGATTCACAGTTGAGGAGGGTGTGCAGGTCGATACTTCAAGGGATATTGCTTAAAGCGAGAATAAAGAGGGCCGTAGAGGTAAGGACAAGTGCATAATCCTTTTTTTGAGGCCTTCTACTTTTTCCAATGGGTACGTATGAGAAATTTTTGGAGTAGAGCGATTCTGAGAGACTGAGGCCACGAAGAACTGATGCGGAGACAAAGGCTTTCAGGAGTTTGTAGTAGGCTCTGCCATGCAAAAAGCGGGCATTCTCAAAATCACTGGCAATAACAGGTAGAATGGAGAGGGCAAGAGATAAAAGACTGACAAGCTTCCTGGGGAATTTAAAGTAAAGCAATGCTCCGGCAATTTCAGACGGATTCGAGGAAAAAATGATGGCTCCTGAAGATATCACAGCCAGAAAAGCCAGCAAAGTTTGAAACGCCGTTATCCCAACAAAGAGGGCTGAGATACCAAAAAGGAGGTAGAAGGGTATAAAGGCTGTTATGAGTCTGATAGA
>DAINRD010000252.1:0-2291 GCA_036742095.1 Archaeoglobus sp.
GAGAGAGGTTACGGAATTCTCAGCACTTCAACAAGAGTTGATGAGGCCGTTGAAGCTTATGAAGAACTTGTGGATGCGGTACTTGAGGTTGCCGAGATTGAGACAACCCTCAGGAGGCTTATAGAGGAGATTGAGAGGACAAAGAGGAGGGTTAACGCCCTTGAATACCGCGTTATTCCAACAATGGAGGAGCTTGCGAAGTTCATAGCCTTCAAGCTTGAGGAAATGGACAGAGAGAACATCATCAGATTGAAGAAGCTCAAGATGAAGAAGGCGAAGAGGTAATTTTTCAATTTTTAACACCATTTTTGGTTTTTGTATTGGCATTGAATCACAAACCTTTTATTTCGTAAACCGACTTGAATTCATGGTTAACGATATTAGAAAGGTGATGCTGGCTGTGGTAATGGCGTTGGTTACTGCGATGTCCGCACAACTGAGCGTTAAGGTAGGACCAGTGCCATACACGATGCAGAACTTCGGTGTGATGCTTTCAGGCTTCCTTTTAGGGCCTTACTACGGATTTCTTGCTTTAATAATCTATATCTTGCTCATTGGCCTGGCCCTGCCCTTCGCTGCAGGGGGAGGTGGTCTTGGAGTTTTACTGGGTCCAACTGCTGGCTTCATTTACGGCTTTGCCATATCCGCCTTCCTTGCGGGGGTTTTCAGGAGATTGATATGGAGGCAGGGAAGCAGAAGAGAAATGGTAGCTCTATGGCTTTCCACGCTGGTTGCCTCTCTCCCCCTCTACCTTCTCGGATTTGTGGTTTTCTACAACTTCGCAATGGTCAACACTGACTACTTTACAAGGGCTGAAAACACGGCAAAGGCCTTTAACTTAAGCTTCAGCTCACCGGCAATGGTAATCTTCGCTGCAACAGTCTTGATTTTCCTTCCCCAGGACTTCCTCATGGACCACCTTCTTGCAGTGCTGGTCTATCGGTACATTCACAGAATGCTGAGGGAAAGGGGAGTGGAAATTGATTGAATTCCGAATTAACTCTTACGTCTATCCTAACGGGAGAACAGGGATTGAGAACTTCCACAGTAACTTTGAGGGCTGCGAGTTTGTAATTGGCCCCACGGGTTCGGGAAAGAGCACTCTGTTAAAGACGATTAACGGTTTGATTCCAAATTTTTTAGGAGGAAAACTTGATGGTTATGTGAGGGTTTTTGGTGGAAGAGCGAGTCCAGAGAAAGTCTTCTTCATAAAGCAGAATCCTGAGGAAATGATTACGTGCACCGATGTCATAGATGAGCTAATCTTTCCTCTTGTTCAGAGGGGTTTTGCAGTAAATGAGGCTAAAAAAGAAGCCGAGGAGGTTTGTGAGGAGCTGAAGATTGGACATCTCATCCACCGCAAAACCTTTGAGCTTTCGACGGGAGAGCTTCAACTGGTAGAGCTTGCAGCTGCGCTTACCTCAGGTGCAAAGCTACTGGTTTTTGATGAACCCTTCGCGAATCTCAGCAAAAAGAATGCAATGAGGGTTATTAAAATTATAAGGGATTTTCCCCACGTTGTATCGGAGCACAGACTGGAGTTTTCCAGTTACTTTGACAGAACGGTAAACCTCGGTCTCGAAATTGAGGAGATTGGCATTCCCGAACCACAAATCGGCGAAGAAATCTATAGCGGGGAGGTTAAGCTTAGAGAGGGAGAGATTGTTGCCATTACGGGAGATAATGGCGCTGGAAAGACGATGATGCTTAAAAGGATTGCCGCTGATATGAGGAAGTTCAAGCTGAGCTTTTCCATGGTGATGCAAAACCCAGCTTACAGCTTGATTGAAGAGAGAGTGAGGGATGAGGTTAACTCCATTATGGCAGCAGAATTTGGAATGAATGCACTGATGGACAGGCATCCACAATCGCTCAGCTATGGCCAGATGAAGAGGGCTGCCATTGCAGCAGCTTTTAAATCGAAAATTTTGCTGCTCGATGAGCCAACTGCAGGACAGGACGTCAATTTCCGGAAGAGGTTGATTTACCTGCTGAGAAAGCACAGAAAAACCGCCCTTATTGCAACACACGACGAGCAGCTTGTGAAGCTCTGTGATAGAAGGGTGGAACTGTGATTATCGACTCTCTCAAGGAGGGACTGAGAGGAGGGGAGCTTGAGGGGAGATGCAGCTTAATTTCAGCCCTCCTTCTCTCCGTGTCAGTTTATGCATCGAAAATGTCTGTTGAGGTAAGTATTCTGGCCGTTGTCATCTCTGCCCTGGTTACGAAAGGTAGGTCTATCAGACTCATAACAGCCTTTATACCCTTCTACCTCCTTTTTGGTATCTCAG
>DAINRD010000253.1:0-1632 GCA_036742095.1 Archaeoglobus sp.
TTGTGGGAATACTGACGGGTAAGGATGTTGTTGACAGGGTGATATCGCCGAGGAAAAGGGCGAGGATGGGAGATTCGAGTGGTGAAAAGGAGAAGACACTCTCAATCATGGTGGAGAGCATCATGAGTTCCCCCGTAATCTCTGTCAGCAGAACAGACAGCGTTGCAGAGGTTATCGATTTGATGGTTGACAACAGGATTTCAAGTGTGGTTGTGACAAGAGACGGTCTTCCAGATGGGATAGTGATTAAGAAAGATATTTTAGAGTACTTCATGAAGAGAGAAGACAGGAAGGAGTTTAACGTTCAGGTCATAACCTCAGATATTACCCTTGACGATTTCGACAGGCAGGCAATAGTTGATGATGTAGAAAAGCTAATGAGGAAGTTTGCAGACTTTCTCGGCGACTCAATCCTGTTCGTCTATATAAAGAGACATAAGGAGCACTTCCGAAACCTTCCGCTTATCCACGTGAGGCTGAAGCTCTCCAGCGAGAGAGGTAACTTCATGGTGAGCGGGGAGAGCTGGGGAGTTGAATACGCCCTGCACGTCGCCCTCAAAAAGCTTGAGAGGGAAATTCTCAAGGAAAAAGAGATTTTGCAGGACAGAAGAATGGAGAAAAAATTCTACGAGGAAGTTTTTGAGTATTAAACTTCCTCAAGCCTTTTTTTAACACTTTCAGCGTGTTGCATTAACCCCTCTGCTTCAGCAATTTTCACTATTGCCTCTCCTATACGCCTCATAGTCTCTTCACTCAGCTTCTGGAAAGTGAAGTGCTTCAGAAAGCTCTCAACACTTAAACCGCCATAAATCTTTGCGTATCCAGCAGTGGGCAATACGTGGTTCGTTCCAGAAGCGTAGTCTCCAGCAGCTACTGGTGAAAAGTTTCCAAGAAAAACGCTGCCCGCATTTCTGACTCTTCCAAGCCACTCTTCGGCATTTTCAACAGCTATCGTTAGGTGTTCCGGAGCGAACTCATTGGAGATTTCAAAAGCCTTTGCGAGATTCTCCACCACATACACTCCAAAGTTCTCGAAAATCCCTCTTTCCTTTACAATTCTCTCAACTTTCTCTGCGATATCTTTTGAAGTGGTCAGAACAACAGCTATAGCCATAGGGTCGTGCTCAAGCTGGGCAAGGCAGTCCAAGGCAATGAACTCGGCCTTTGCCGTTTCATCAGCTATAACAAGAATCTCTGAGGGGCCTGCTGGCATGTCAATTGCAACCTCCTTGGAAACCAGAAGCTTTGCGGCGGTAACGTAGATATTTCCGGGCCCGACAATCTTGTAAACCTTCTCAACCGTTTCTGTCCCGTAGGCCATTGCAGCTATGGCCTGTGCCCCGCCTACTTTGTAAACTTCATCAAAACCCGCTATATCTAACGCGACGAGGGTGAGGGGGTGTATTTTCCCGTCCTGCTGTGGAGGGGTGCATGCCACAAGCTTCTCAACCCCCGCAATTTTGGCTGGAACTCCAATCATGAGGGCTGTGGAGGGATAGCTTGCCCTCCCGCCGGGGATGTAGGCGCCGACCTTCTCTATGGGGGTGTAGATCTTGCCCATCAGACAATCCTCAAACTCAATCCTCATTTCCCTCTCGACTGCAGTTACGTAGTGGAAGCGGTGAATATTCT
>DAINRD010000253.1:1642-2268 GCA_036742095.1 Archaeoglobus sp.
TCATCAACCTTCTCGTAAGCTTCATCAATCTCTTCTTCCTCCACCCTCAGTTTTTCGACATCCACACCGTCAAACTCTTTGGTGAACCGAATTACCGCCCTGTCACCCTCTCTCCTCACAGCCTCGACAACAGGACGGACTTTCTCGATGTAATCGTCAATGTTCACTCTGTTTCTCAGCCTGAGAATCTCTTCCATGATGGGAGTAGACAGGATGCATAAATCATTTTGCCAGAAGCCCGAGGAAAATCATCTTCTGGAAGAGGATTATGATTGGAAGCTTTATGCTCACCCCAATAATTTCGTCTCCAGCTCTGTAGACTCCGAAGGATTCGTATCCTGAGATGACAAGCAGTTCGAAGCGGTAATTGACGCCGTCAATTGTTGCTTCTCTGAATATTCCTGAAAATTCATCCTTTATTTCTAAAACCTTCACACCCAGATCCGAGAACTTCTCCGCTCTGTCTGTGATTACTGTAACTTCTTCAGGATTTTTTACCTTCAAAACCATCTCCACGAATTCCCTTCTTGCGGTGATTACGAAAACCTCCCTTCCCGCCTGAACGACAGCCTTTGCTCTGTTTTTTACTCCCTGAACTCCTCTAACACACCATACAGGATGCTGAA
>DAINRD010000254.1:0-962 GCA_036742095.1 Archaeoglobus sp.
GTTGTAGGCGCTGAACTTCACAGCCTTGTAACTCCCCACTTCGTAAACAGGCGGGAGCTGGTAGGGGTCTCCGACAACAACAGCCTTCTCAGCCCTTTCCAGTGCGAGCAATGCCGTGGAAATACAGGTATTGCTGGCCTCGTCGATGATTACGGTATCGAAATCGTAATTTTTCACCGCACTCATGACTCCCTTTAAAATTGTTGAGCCCACAACAATCCTTCCTTTCCTGAGAATATCATTCTGAATTCGTGAAATTTCCCTGTAAGCCTCCGCCACCTTTGCAGCATACTCTCTGTAATCGGAGAACCTTATCCTGGAAAGCAGATTGTACTCCACACTGTGCTGCCTCACACCATCGGTTATCTTTGACGGATGCCCAATTCTCATCGCCCTGTCGAGTTTTTCAAGGACGTTGTCCACGGCAATGTTGGTGTTGGATGTCACCCACACCCTCTCATCTTCGGCAAGCTTTTTTGCAGCCTCAGCAATGAAGGTGGTTTTTCCAGTGCCGGGAGGGCCAATAACGAGGAGAATTTCACCCTGCTTTAAAGAGCAGGTTGCAAGAAAGCACTTCTTCTGCCATTTGTCCAGCCATTCAGGAGCCTCAATGTCCTTCAGCTCACCGCTCCAGTAATCAAACTTAAGAATTTCGTCTATCCTCTCAGCCGCTTCCTTCCTCAGCATCACACTCAAAACATTCTCAGCCTCGACAATTGCCTCTCCCTCAAACTCCTCAAACTCCTTCACGGCCAGAAGACATCTGTTCCCGTACCTTCTCGCATCCACAACCCACCCAAAGGGTGTTATGGCTTCATCCTCAACCCAAGCAACTGCGTTTCCGGCCTTTATGTAACCTGAGGACTGAATCACTGCCACCTCTCCTCTTCTCGCAAGCAGTTCAGCCGAGAAAATCTCCTTCTTAAGCATTTTCTGGGTTGCATTCCTTTCAATTTTATCCA
>DAINRD010000254.1:972-2265 GCA_036742095.1 Archaeoglobus sp.
CAGAATCTCAACGAGTTCCTCAATCATACCAGATTCGACAGCTGGGCCTCAGCCAATTTAAGCGCCCTTTTCATCTCCTCTGAACTCAGCCTCCTTGCAATTTCGGGATAATCCCAGGCCTTGAAAGTGGGATAATACTGGAACATCAGATTAAATCTCGTCTCCCTGCCCAGATTCCTGGCCACCCATTCCACTATTTTCGCTGTGCAGCACTCAAGGTGGTTGGGCATGACGAGATGTCTTATGAGCAGCTCTCCATTCTCCTTGGCCCTCAAAAAGTTCCTCGTCACAACCTCCCAGTAATTCGGAGCCTTGGAATATTTTTTCGCGCATTCATCGTTGCCGTACTTGAAATCGCCAAGCCATACGTCCACCAAATCCTCTATGACTTCCGCCAGCTCAGTGCTGTGATACATGTTGGAATTCCAAACCACTGGAATGTTGGACTGGACATGCAGAAGGATTTCCACGATGGTGTGGGCATGCTGGTCAGGATTTCCACCCACAAAGTTCACGTTTCTGCTCCCATGTCTGTATCGGGCGTCAATGACGTAAGCCAGCTCCTTGGGGTCTGCAATGTAGTCATCATCGTAAACAATGTCGTAGTTCTGGCAGAAAACGCAGGCGAAAGTGCAGCGATTGAAGAAAATTGTGTGAGATGGGATGAGCTCAGGCTCCTCTCCCATATGGAGAAACTCGCTGCTAAAATAGCTGTTAACCCCACACTTGCAAAAACCCTTTTTTTCGTATCTGTTAACCCCGCATTTCCTCTCACAGAACTTGCACTCGGTGAGCATTGCGTAAAGTACGTCTCTTTTAAGATGCAGGAAGGAGTAATCGGGATTATCCTTGGGAATCTCACCCTCTACGAGAATTTTTTTGAAATCAAGTTTCAGCTTAGCATGGATTTTCAGCATCTCATCAAGTTCTTCAGCCTCCTCAGCTTCAATACGCTTTGCTATCTGAAATTTCGCTATGGCCTCCCCTCTGTTTATCGCCCCATACCTTTCAAGCCCCTTCACCACACAGAAAATCTGCTCAAATTAAATAAGAATTTAGCCCTTATTAACCTTTTAAAATTCACCTCTTCCCCCACGGGCAAACCTTGATGCAGATTCCGCAAACCATCGTCCCTATGTCTGGGTCGCTGGCAAACTCCCTGAGCTTGGAGGCGCACTTGTCCACTTCAAAAACCTCATTCCTTTCGGGATAATCGTCAAAATCTGAGTAGTGCAAGGCATGAGTTATGCAGCTGTCGATGCACTCCCTGCAAACTCCACACCTGTTTCTTGA
>DAINRD010000255.1:0-2252 GCA_036742095.1 Archaeoglobus sp.
GTTGAGAGGGTTGTGTGTGCGGGAGAAGTTCTCAATCCGGAGGTGTGGTACTGGCTCTACAGGGACGTTTTTGATGAGGAGATTCCAGTAATTGACCACATGTGGCAGACAGAAACCACAGGAGCACTCTTCGGCTATCCCTACGGTCTTTATGGGGATGAGGTAAAGGAGTTTATCAAGCCCGGCTCCGCCGGACTCCCTCTTCCAGGAGTAATTCCCGTTGTTCTCGACGAGCTGACAGGCAAGGAGTTGCCTCCAAATGAAAAGGGTGTCATGTACCTCAGGAGGCCATTCCCAGGCTTAACACCAACACTCTGGGACAGCTTTGAGAGGTATGTTAAGTCCTACTGGGAAGTTGGAGCGGGCAGAGGGATGTACTGCACAGGTGATGCTGCCTACATTGACGAAGATGGTTATGTATGGTTCACAGGGAGGGCTGATGAGGTGATAAAGATTGCAGGTCACAGAATTGGGACAATAGAGGTTGAAAATGCCCTCATAAGTCATCCAGCAGTGGCTGAGGCTGGCGTAAGCGGTATACCTGATGAAATTAGGGGAGAGGTGGTTGCCGCTTTCGTTGTTCTCAAGTCCGGCTACTCTCCAAGCGAGGAGCTGAAGAGAGAGATAATAGACCACGTGAGGAAAACTCTCGGCCCAATTGTCGTTTTCAGGGATATACAGTTCGTGAACATGCTTCCCAAGACGAGAAGCGGTAAAATCATGAGGAGAGTCATGAAAAGACTTTTCCTTGGGCAGGAGCTTGGAGACCTGTCGACAATTGAGGAGGAAGCGTCGGTTGGGGAGATCAGGGAGGCAGTTGAGAAGTTGAAGAAGCTCTAATTTTTATTTCTTTAATCTTCTTTTTGCCATTCTCGAAACCAGCAGGATAAGGGTGAAAAAGGCTGATAGAAGAACTGAAGATTCTGTGGAAAATCCCGAAATTCTGAAAACCATCAGGAGTATTGTAAATGTCATTATCAGCGCTCCTGAAATTGAGAGATATTCGAGGGTTCTGAACAGTTCTTCCCTCATGGCTGGTTGAGGAGCAGTATTGCGAGGTTAAGGGCGGTGGCAAACAGAATCCAGGCAAGGTACGGGATGAGCAGTAAGTACACCTTTGAATGCCTGTGGAGCAGTATGATGGTGAAAATCACTGCAATGTCGAGGATTAAAATGTCAATCAATCCAAGCAGCGGACTTCTCAGACCGAAAAACATCGGTGTCCAGAGGAAGTTTAAAATTAGCTGGCCAAAGAATACTGTCCTGAGACTACCATCTCTCCAAAAATCGTTTTCCCAGGCAATGTATAAAGTGACGGCAATTAGGACGTAAAGCAAACTCCAGGAAGGCCCAAATAACCAGTTGGGTGGAGTAAAGAAGGGTTTTTCAATCTCGACATACCACGTCATTACTGATTGTGCTGTTACGAGGGAGCCCAAAAAGCCAATTCCCACAACTGTTAACAGTGAAATTGCGAGTTTTATTATGTTCATGTTGACTGAACCGTTTCATCGCTTAAAACCTTTTGCTAAAAAGAATCTAAAAAATATTCAGTCAGCCTTCTTCAAAATCTTGAAGGCTGAGTTGGGTATGATAACCTTCTTTCCATTGAGCTCAAAGGTCAAGAGACTCCTCCTCACTTTCCAGTGATCGCTCTCAGTAACCTCCTTCAGGGAAGCAAGCTTCACTATTATCGGTGATCCGAGGAATCTGCCCAGATATCTTCTTCTTGCCTTCCTTGCCTTCTTTATTAGCTCCTCCACGGTGTGCTTCCTGAGCTCCTTATTCAGCTCCTCATCCAGCACCCTTATCCTTTCCAGGTCGTCGGAAATTCTGTCCAGCATGAACTTCCAGTCCGGCTCCAAATCCCATCTGCCTATTATTTTCAGCAATGCCCTGAAATCAGCGTCTGTTGGAGTCGCAAGGGCAACATAACCGTCTTTAACCCTGTAGTAACCGAAGGGATAAGCAATGTAGTCAACAGTACCGTACCTCGTCCTTGACTTATTGAAAAGGAAAGCGACGACGTAGGGGAAGATGTTTACGATTGCAAGGGCATCGTTTGTTGCAATATCCACAAACTGCCCTTTTCCACTCTTGGAGCGCTCAATCAGAGCCAGCAATGCACCTATTGCAGCATTCACCCCAGCCATCGTCCATGCAGCCCACATCCCCGCTCTGAGCGGGTAGGAATGTTTTCCCGTCAGGTAGGGGTTACCGATTAAAGAGGGATAGCCGTTGTATGCCTGAGC
>DAINRD010000256.1:0-1929 GCA_036742095.1 Archaeoglobus sp.
GGGGCGGACTTCAACTTCATCATCGCCACAATTTCAATGTTCTTGGCCATTTCAGGAACTACAGCCATCAACATGTGGCTTGACAGGGATATTGATGCAATAATGCCCCGAACGAGGAAAAGACCCGTCCCGGCGGGAATTTTAAAGCCCTCCGAATGTGCAGCTTTTGGTGCAGCCATCTTTGCAATCGGGCAGGCGCTCGGATTTCTTGTGAACGTTGAGTTCGCTCTCGTGCTGTTTTTCGGACTCTTCTTTGACATCGTTATATACACAATTCTCCTGAAGAGGAAGAGTCCTTACTCCATTGTTCTGGGCGGTTTTGCAGGGGCTATGCCTGCCCTTGGTGGTTGGGTAGCTGTGCAGGGCTTCACGCTGCCGGGATTCATAATAGCTGCCATTGTCCTCCTCTGGATTCCCTCCCACATCTGGTACATATCCATGCACTACGAGGAGGACTACAGGATGGCCAACATTCCAATGTATCCCCTCGTTGTCGGCATGGAGAGGGCTTCGTGGGCGATTGTTTTTGCCACCGCTTTGATGCTTGTACTGGCTGCGAGCCTTTACGTTCTTCTGCCTCTGGGAATCTTCTATCTCGTTATCTCAACCTCTGCAGTGGCTTTCTTCCTCTACAAGGCGGTGAAGTTCGCCCTCTCTCCCGACAGGGTAAAGGCGAGGAAGATGTACAAGCTGGCGAGCATGACTCTCGGACTCGTTTACTTTTCCCTGCTCTTAGGCGTATTTTTTATAAACAAGCCACCCTAACTTATCCTGATGTGGAGCATTCTTAAAGCTGTTCGCGAAAACCCGGAAATTCTTTACGAGTCTCAGAGAAGAAGGGGTTTGAGCGTTGATGTTGTGGATAGGGCTATTGAGCTGGACAGAAAGTGGAGAAAGGAGCTTAAGAGGGTAAACCAGCTGAGAAAGCGGAGAAACGAGCTGGCAAGGGCTGTGAAGGAGGCAAAGGGAGGGGAGAAGACAAAACTCATTGAGGAGGCAAAGATTGTATCTGAGGAAGTAAAAAGGGTGGAGGATGAGCTGAAGAGGCTTGAGGAGGAGCTTGAGGAGGTTCTGCTTTCAATTCCAAACATCATCCACGAGTCCGTGCCAGTTGGAAAGGACGACAGTGAAAACGTTCCGATAAAGTACTGGGGGAAGGCGAAGGTCTACTTCGAGGATGTTGATGCCTTTGTTGAGATGACGCAGGGAATGGCGGAGTATGAGGTTACTGACGTCAAGCCTGTGGGTCATGCGGACGCCGTGGAGATTTTCGGCTGGGCTGATCTGGAGAGGGCGGCAAAGGTTGCGGGGGCGAGGTTCTACTACCTGCTGAACGACCTCGTCTGGCTGGACTTCGCTTTAACAATGTACGCCCTTGACTTTCTGAGAAGGGATGGCTTCACGATAGTCTCTCCTCCCTACATGATGCGCAGAGAGGCTTACAGCGGAGTCACGGCCTTCAGCGACTTTGAGGAGGTCATATACAAGGTTGAAGATGAAGACCTCTATCTTATAGCCACAAGCGAGCATCCAATAGCTGCGATGCACATGAGGGAGGTTCTGGAGGAGAGAGAGCTTCCATTGCTCTATGCAGGAGTCTCGCCCTGCTTCAGAAAGGAGGCCGGGGCGCATGGCAAGGACACGAAGGGAATCTTCAGAGTTCATCAGTTCAACAAGGTGGAGCAGTTCGTTTTCTGCCTTCCCGACCAGAGCTGGGAGTGGCATGAGAAGCTGATAGAGAACGTGGAGAGGTTGTGGCAGGGTTTGGGCATCCCCTACAGAATTGTGAACATCTGCACAGGCGATCTGGGCATCGTTGCTGCCAAAAAATACGACCTCGAAGCTTGGATGCCCGCTCAGGGCAAATACAGGGAGATGGTTTCCTGCAGCAACTGCACGGACTGGCAGAGCTACAGGCTGGACATAAGG
>DAINRD010000256.1:2000-2240 GCA_036742095.1 Archaeoglobus sp.
CACCGCAATCGCCACTACAAGAGCCATCACAGCTATCATCGAGAACTTCCAGCTTGAGGATGGGAGGGTGGAGATTCCCAGAGTGCTGAGGAAGTACCTTGAGCCCATCGAATCAGCACCAAAGGATTTCATTATGCCGGCAAAGAGTCAGTAGAGCTTTATGAACTTCTCGAAGGGAGTGAGAACCTCACATCCATTTTTCCTCACAACAACCGTATCCTCCACCCTCACCCCTCCAAC
>DAINRD010000257.1:0-2209 GCA_036742095.1 Archaeoglobus sp.
CTGCCACGATACGGCTGAGATAACGCTGAAAAACGTAAGGGTGCCAGCCGAGAACCTTCTTGGAGAGGAGAACAGGGGTTTTTACCAGCTGATGGAATTCTTCAACGAGAGCAGGGTCAAGATTGCCGCCCTCCACTTGGGTATGGCTGTCGGAGCTTACGAGAGAGCCTTGGAGTACGCGAAGCAGAGAAAGGCCTTTGGAAAGCCTCTGATAGAGCATCAGGCGATACAGTTCAAGCTCGCTGACATGTGGAAGGACATAGAAGCTGCAAGGCTGCTGGTTTACAAGGCCGCGTGGCTTATTGATCAGGGTAAGCCTGTTCCCGCCATAAGTTCAGCAGCAAAGCTCTTCGCCAGTGAAGCGGCGGTTAAAGTTACCTATGAGGCTCTGCAGATTTTTGGCGGCTACGGCTACAGCAAGGAGTATGACATCGAGCGCTACTACAGGGATGCCAGAGTCGGGACTATTTATGAGGGAACGAGCGAGGCTCAGAGGATTGTGATTGCGAGAAGCCTTATGGGGAAGGTTAAGCGGTAATTTATGCTCCTTTAATTCTTTTCAAGCTTTTTTTTTCAAATTGCCAATGCGAAGAACTGGGGAGAGGCCCGGAAGTAATAGAGCAGGGTGTCGCGAGTCTGGATTTGGCGGTGAAAGAGGTTTCAAACGCCTTATGAGAAAAAGCTCTCGGAAAGGAGATTGCGGAGGGCGATGCATTAAGCCTGGTCTTCTAACTTGCGAAGGGTGAGTGGTGAGGCTTTACGGGCAGGACGAATATATCAATGAGGCTTTTCAAATGGCGGTGAGGAAGGGAATAACGATTTACGACGCTCTCTTTGTAACTCCTGCCCAAAAACTAAGCGAGGAAATGATTACTACGGAACTCAATCAGGTATCTGCCAGTCCATTACGAGCATTGACTGAGGGTAAACCTTTTACTTTTCAAATCCCCAGCCTACCGAGAAATCTGCTTCCGAGAGAAAGTCTGTAGTCCTTTCTGACAAGTTTCTCTATCCCCGGATTTGAAAGAATTTCAATGTCTCCTTCCTCAACACCAAACCTTTCCATTGCAATTCGTATGTGCTCAATTTCTTCTGGCCTGAAACCCATCAGCTTAGCAGCCACGATGTCAGCGGCAATTACGTTATCACTGACAATGAGAATGCCATGACGAATGGGTTTTGTGGACATCTCGGAATTCGTTCCACCAATTATTCCGTCTACAATTACGAGGGATGGCTGGAAAAATTCAAGCAGGTCAACCAGCTTTCTATGTATGTTTGGGTGCATGTAAATGGCAGGCTTCTTCAAAAAACCCATGTTGTTCTTAATACCGAGGGTCACCTTGGTGAGGTGGTGAACCTTCATCTTTGGCATGGAGACGTACCCATCCTTAGCCTTCAGAGCTGTCTTGGCAACCTTCACAGATTTAAGTGCTTTTCCGCCAATTTCAACCTCCTGAAATTCATCTTCGTTTAAATTTATGCACTCTGTAATCTCTTTTAGCCCAAATTCTCGAAAGCACTTCTCAGCCGACTTCCCGTAAAATCCCCCCTCAATAACCTTGAAGTCGTAACCGTGATGCTGAGCCACTTTGAGAAAAGCTTTTATCAGTTCAGGATGGGTTATGCAGCCATTTTTCGGGTCGTCATGTTTTAAAAAGTTGGGTTTGAGAAATTTTGCCTTGAATTTGAAGGTTTCAAACACTTTTTCAATGAACTGTTCAGCCCTCCCGTAATCCCCCACTTCTTCAACAAGAACCCGCATGAACTCTTCCTGATTTGGCAGATAAAAAAATTATGGTTAAAACTCAGCAAACAACTCTCTTTTAGCTCCGCAGACTGGACAGAATTCCGGTGCATCGTCTACGGCAGTAAAACCACATACTGGACAGATGTAGACTCTTTCGAGCTCCATGTCCTTCTTCTCAACTACGAGCTCCCTGGCCTTCCTGTAAAGCTCTGCGTGTATTTTCTCAGCGGAGAGGGCGTAATAAGTGGATTTCTCAGCCTCACTCTCTCCCTGAAACTTTGCGGCGTTGTTGAAAACGGGATACATTTCCTCAACCTCGTAGCTCTCACCCTCAATCGCCTTCTGCAGATTATCAGCCGTGCTGCCAACGTTTCCAAGCGCCTGATAGTGATTTCTTGCGTGAACAAGTTCTGCAAAGGCAATGGCCCTGAAAAGTTTGGCAACCTTAGGATAACCTTC
>DAINRD010000258.1:0-2191 GCA_036742095.1 Archaeoglobus sp.
AAAATAAGCTTCTTAATGATCCAGAAATACTGGAGGAACATAGTTGTAAAAAAGAGAATTGAAAAAATTGGTTTGAACCGTTGTATTTTAAGGTAAAGTTCGGCAATAACTCCTAACAGGATGGTAAAAATTGCCGTCATTAGATACAGTTCGGAGAGCGAAATCAGATTTAACGAGAAGAGAAGTATTCCTGCAAAAATCCAAGCTTTGGCATGGATTCCGAATGCGATGTTCTTCCCGTCACTGAGAGACCTTTTCAAAGCGAAATGTATGAGCGGCATCAGAAGGTTTGCGGAGAGAATTGCTACAACCAAACCTCTAACGATGCCCTCAAAAAGCACCTCTAAAAAGTCGTATCCGCGCTCTATTATGAGCAGAATGGATATACCGTAAAAAGCAATCGTCGAAACAATTACAGCGAGTAGGTAATACCCCAATTCGTACTCTCTGCTGTCTACTGCAATTAGATAATGTTGTCTCCTTCTTTTTGCCTCGATTTCTTCAATTTCGATTGCTCTTTTTATGAACTTATGTACGTGCTTTAATTCTCTTACAGAATGACCGAATTTCCTCAGAACGAACAGAATCCCAAGTAGAGCGAATGTTACGAAGAAGATCGTTACTTTCACGATCAAATTTATTTTTTCGGCTGTCAAACCGTAAGCCCCGAAAAGGTCGAAACCCATTTTAATGAAAATTGCTACGATAAACGCGATCCAAGCGATTATGAATATATCTTTTCTTTTAGCACGCGTATGCATCTCACCACGCTCCAACAAGCAAAGCGATGAGAAGTCCGAGAGAAGTTAGCGCAATCCAAGCTATCCAGATGGCGGGGTCTCTGAAAGGGTTGTAGTTTCCCTCTTCCACGGCTGTTTTCCTTTTCTCAGATAGCCCCCTCAGCGATTTGTATCCGAAGACCTGCAGAACTGATGCAACTGCAGCTAAAGTCGCAAAGATTAGAGCTGCCAGTTTGACTAAGAAAGTCGCCTGGATTCTCAACGAGCATTCGGATTTTGCCAATAGAATCGGCAGAATTGCTCCCGGACATTTTACGGAGAGGAGGGCGAGAGGAGCTATTAGAAGCAGGAAAACCAGGACCTCGAACTTCCTACTCTTTTTCGTGAGAAAGCTAACGAAACCCGCAGTTATCCAGAAAAAGCCCACAAGCAGGGGGTCCCACCAGAGGTGTCCGAGTTTTTCGTAGGGAATTAGACTCGAAACAGTGCAGATAAGTCCGTGGGAAAGCAAGAACTTAGGATTTCCTGATGGGTAGTTCTTTTCGAACGCTTTTACGACGGGGTACAGAAATAAGAAGGCGAGCGGTGCGTAAAGCATTACGCCACTTAACATTGCAGCGAAGACAGCAATCAAATCCAAGACCTGTAAACCGATTAGCACGTAATGCGCAGTAAAGAGAACTGCTCCGTTTGCAACAATTATCGTCCAAAGAATCTCGTCAACGATTCCCCATCTGAGTTTAGCGCTTGAATCCTTTTGCCTCTTTAGATCTTCCTCTTTGAGGACCGTGTAGAGGTTTTTTATGTCTGCAGCCCTGTATCCGTGCTTGATGAGCTGGTAAAAGATGAGTAGCAAAGCGATGAGCACGAAAAGGGCTGAGATTACAATTATCGTTAGTAGTTTTTCCGAGTTTAGCTCGTAACCTGAGCTTAAGTCTGCCAAAATCTGATAGCCAAAAAATACATTGATAAATATAAGAGCTAAAATAAAGAAGATAAAAGTTGGTTTGGGCAACTTTATCCACCGTAGAGATTTCCTATCTGGGCGCATATAAGCGTACATATCCAAATGTTACTCATGAATTTTTCGCAGATAGGTGCCCCTAATCCGGCAAATCTGCATACTGGCGTTACAAAGAATAAGTTGCAGCCAGCAGCACAGCGTAAGTCATCCAAGTTGACAGGTTCGTTGAGATGTCTCCGCAAATTTTAGTACAACTGATGCTTGAGAGAACACTACACGCCAGTCCAACCCAAGGACCTCCGGCAACAGTCCCGGCCAAGCATAATATGGCAAACCCTGAGCCACATGTAACATTACATAAGTAAGGGCAACCACTACCATCAATAACAGTAGCCGATCAATATCCTTCGACATTATACTCTCCCATCTCCCTCTCAACAACCCTGCTCAAATAGTTCAGCTCGTTCTTCGCCTTGTTCCAAACCCA
>DAINRD010000259.1:0-2186 GCA_036742095.1 Archaeoglobus sp.
TGTTTAAAGAGGTCAGTCTCGCTGATTCCCTGACAGTTCTAAACGCTCTTTTCGGATTTACGGCCATTACTTATCTCCTCCTTTACGGGATAAGGATTGAGTCCTTTGCTCTGTTTTATTTATCCACCTTTGCGGATGGTTTGGATGGTTTTATTGCAAAAAAGACCGAAAAAAGCCCTTTTGGTAAGGAACTGGATTCTCTTGCTGATTCTATCTCTTTTGGTCTTTTTCCGGCTACTTTAATGGTAAAATACGATGCAAACCTCTTCCCCTTTGCCTCACTTTTTCTCGCCTTCTCAATTCTCAGACTGGCGAGGTTTAATGTCCTCAATTTAAAGGACTTTCTTGGAGTTCCCACTCTCGTGAGTGCACTTGTAGTAACCTCCCTCGTGAGGGTTGAAGCGTCCTTTACCGTCATGGCGATAACAGCCTTCCTTCTGTCTTTTCTTATGGTTTGTGATGTTAAGTATCCGAGAATCAACGATCCCTTTGCCCTTGCTGTTGTCGGGGCGATTTTAATTTTCGCCATCTTCTTTGCCGAGTTGTGTTTCGCAATTCTTTTACTTACCTCAATCTACATCATACAGCCAATTGTTAGAGATGGGGTGAGATTGTGGAGAGAAAGGAGTTTGAGGAAGCGGCTTTTGAAGCAGGAATAAAGCTTGGGGCATTATTCCATCAGTTTTTGGGCACTCCTGTTTCTGAGAAGAACGTCGAAATTCTCGAAAAGGCGATTGAGAGCTGTGTAATGCTTCAACCCTACGTTGTGGATGCTGAAGTTAAAATAAGCAGAGAGAAGCTGAAGAAAGTCTCCTCTTTTGGCTACACGTCGTTAATGCCTGAGATGCTGCATGCGAGGGTGAAGGTTAGAGTAGGAATGGCGGAAGTTTCGGCAGTGCTTGAATGGAACGAGGAGATGAACTACCCGCTGATGAGGCTTGAGCGCTGATTACTCCACCACTGTCCCCACTTCTTCTCCCTTTACCGCCTTCAGAATGTTCTCAGGTGTTCCGAGGATTATGTAGGTCTTCAAACCGCTTCTCTCTATTATCTTTGCTGCCAGAAGGTCAATAACCACGTTTGCTCCTGCTTTCATCGTACTCCTGCTCACTATTTCCACCAGTTCTTTTGGTGTGAGCTTTGAGTATCTCACAGCGTTGGGATTAACCTTTGGGTCTTCAGAATAAACAGCATCGACATTTGTGGCATTGATGAAAACATCAGCTTTCACGAATTCTCCCAGAAGAGCTGCTGTGGCGTCAGTGGTGTGGCCGGGGAAGGTTCCACCCATAACGACCACTTTATGGAGTTTTGAAAGCTCATCAGCCTCAACGAAATCCTTAGGAACCTTTTTAGCTGCATCTGGCAGGGCAGCAATCAAGAGCATGGCGTTCATCCTCGTTGCAGCAATTCCAAGGTAATCGCAGAAGGTTTCGCCTGCCCCAAGCTCCCTTGCTCTTCCGATGTACTCTCTGGCCAGTTTTCCTCCCCCTACGACAACGAAAACTTGATTTTCTCTGGAAATATCTTCGATAACTCTTGCGTATTCCTTTATTTTCTCCACACTCTCACCAAAAACTGACCCGCCAAGTGACAGCACGACCTTCATTAACCTTGCTAAGCGTCACTGTTTTTTATACCATTGCCAATGTGGATTTCAGGGGATATCCTGATGGGATTTATAAGCTTGAATACTTAACTCAAAGGTCGAGCGGTCCCTAATCCCTCGAAGAGGCCTTTTGGAAGCTTAAAAAGGGAATCCTGATTTGATAAGGGGAGGTTAAAATGGAGCAGAGATTTTCTTTGGGGAAAAGTTCATTATGAGAAAACGTTTAAATATGATGAGGTGATAATGAGTATTAGGATAGGAGGGAGAATATGGTCAGGACCATAACCATAGCATCTGGCAAGGGAGGGACAGGAAAAACGACGATATCGGCAAATCTCGGAGTAGCACTGGCTCAACTCGGCCACGACGTCACTATAGTTGATGCGGACATCACAATGGCCAATCTGGAGCTTATTCTCGGAATGGAGGGATTACCAGTTACTCTGCAAAACGTTCTTGCAGGTGAGGCAAGGATAGATGAAGCGATTTATGTTGGTCCGGGTGGTGTTAAGGTTGTTCCTGCTGGAGTTAGCCTTGAAGGTTTGAGGAAAGCAAATCCCGAGAAGCTGGAGGACGT
>DAINRD010000260.1:0-1658 GCA_036742095.1 Archaeoglobus sp.
CAAAACTCTCATACCTCCGCTGATATTAACAACAACCAAATCATAGCCCTCAACCTCTTTGATTTTATCCGCAACCTCTCTGATTGCTTTTTCAACACTCTTCAGCTCAACCTGTAGAACTTCAACCTCCACCCTGTCTCCGTAGGAAGTTTCCAGAAGCTTTCGAATCCACTCGTAAGCCTTTGCCACTCTTTCAACCATCTGCGTCGTTATAAGGATTACTCTGTCCCCTTCTTTGATTCCGTGCCGGAGTATGGCTCTGTAACAGAATTTTTCGTCAAAGCCGAGTGTGGCGATTAGTGCAGTTCTCATACACGTTGTTAATTTGAAAGCAATATTTAGCCTTTTCCGATGTATATTGGTAGCAGAAAGATTTATATTAAATGAAGTATGAGTTCTACCATGAGTTTCGACAATTTAGCAAAGGTCCTTGCAGTTCTCGTCGCAGAGCAGGGAAGCTACACCTACGTTGACAAGCTCGGATACGTGCCCTCTAAGGACCTGGCAGTTTTTTACCTGAAAGAGGCTTTGAGAGACCTCCATTCCATCCAGCAGAAGGAAAAATTTGAAAATGAGAAGGCCAGAGAACTGGTTGGAAAGATTGACTACGAGAGGGTGGAGAAAGAGCTTGAAGATATAGCCAAAACTGACGAGAGGAAGGAGCTGAGAGAGAAGACCTCTCTCATCGCTGCTAAGGCTCTTGCCCTCTCAGCAAAATTGGGAGGTGGTAGTGGTGAGTGACGTTTTCGTTTCGGTAAGAGGAAGAGTTATGCTCAATGTGGAAGCAATGAACATGACTGAGAGCGTTGGAAATTACGTGAAGCACAGAAGAGTGCCCGTAGTTTTGCCTGACGCAAAATACACAACATACTTTGTTCCTGCAATCAGTGGTGAAAGCATTGCCCATGGCTTTCAGGAGGTTCTTGCAGAGGTTGGCAAAAAGAATGGGCTGAAGGTTTGCAAGCTATGTGAGAAGGGAATTTTCCTTAAGAGCACCAACGAGAACGTTTTCAAGGAGTCCTTCTCATCAGACCCGCCAAAGGACGATTTCGAGTTTGAAAAAACAGTAATTGAAAATTGCATTGTTGAGGATGTTGGTGGATTCCTTTACGCTCCCAGAGCAGGTGGAAACGTAAAAAGAACGTCAAACTTCTACACCGGCTACATGATTCCCGTAAGGGAGTCCATAGAGGGAGCAGTAATAGAGCCTCAGCTTCACTCAAGGTACGCCCTCGGCACTCCCTTCGTTGAGGGAGGGCAGGGACAGATGATTTACTACGTGGAGCTTTCTTCAGCGGTTTACACTTTCAGCTTTGACCTTGATACGAGGTACATTGGAAGGACGACCTTCAGCTATGAAAAAGCTGGGACAGAGGTGGGGAAGAGGAGTGAAAGAATTAACGCAGCTCTTGAAGCCCTAAAGAAGTTTCTCATCGAGTTCGCCTTTGGAGCAAAGAAAACGAGGTTTTTGCCAGTAATGGAATGGGATTCCTTAGTTGTGGCAGTTTCTGACGACGTGTGGACTGTCCCAAGCCCCTACACTGCAGGCTACATAGATAACGCAAGGAAGAAAAAGGAGAAGGTTAACTTCAACACGAAGCTCTTTGTTTACCCCGAAGGTGGAAGCTTTGAAGAGGTTGTGGTTGAGGCGATTGAGG
>DAINRD010000260.1:1668-2179 GCA_036742095.1 Archaeoglobus sp.
GAAGGAGAGAGCGGGCAAATGATTGGCTATCTCGTTGATGTTGAATTCGTCTGGGGATTTCAGGCGAGGATTGCTGGGCTGTCAAAGACTTCCCCATCCTTTTACTATCCCCCTCCAACAACCTTTCTCGGTGCAGTTGCAGAGGCTATTGCAAAGGATAAGGGCATTGGAGAGCAGAAGGGAAAGGAGGTAATTTCAGAGCTCGGAGAGAATCTGCTTGCCATAGGCTGGAAGGCTTTAAACTGCACTCCCCTGAGGTATTCAGATATTAACAGGATTCTCGCTGTCAAAATCACTTCAGGTGTTCTTTACCCCAATCCCCAAGACCTTGCAAAGTCCTTCGACTCCCCCGCAAGAGGGAAAACCATCTTATCCTCGCTAAACGATGAGGCTCCAAAAATAAGATGGTTCCTCGTATTCAAAGAGGAAGCAGTAGAGGAGAAAATCCTGTGGAAGATACACAGAATCGGCTCGAAGGAGAGCAGAGTGGCGGTTGTGGACGTCAAAAAGG
>DAINRD010000261.1:0-1041 GCA_036742095.1 Archaeoglobus sp.
CGTTGAAAGAGTTACTGGGTTTCTAAAAAGTATTAACATCCATTGTGAAACCTACACCACTCCATCAGCAGAACTTGAGAAATTCGATTTTATCGTCAGCATCGGTGGTGATGGTACAATTCTTCGAATTCTGCAAAAAATAAAGCACTGTCCTCCGATATTTGGAATCAACACTGGAAGGGTTGGACTTCTCACCCATTCAGGGCCGGAAAACTTCGAGACAGAGCTTAAAAATTGTGTTGAGAGGTTTGAGATTGAGGAGTTCCCGAGAATACGCTGTAGGGGGAGAGATGAGCTTCTCGCCCTCAACGAGATTGCAATTGTGAGCAGGAAACCTTCAAAGCTCATAGATGTAACTGTGACCGTTGATGGAGAGGAGATTGACAGCCTTAGGTGTGACGGATACATCGTTTCAACCCAGATCGGCTCAACGGGCTACGCTTTTTCCGCAGGAGGGCCCGTGGTTGAGCCCTATCTCGACTGCCTGATTCTGATACCAATAGCCCCTTTTAGATTTGGCTGGAAGCCATATCTGCTGAGAATCAATCGTAGAGTTGAAATTGAAGCTGAAAACGCAATTGTTGTGGCTGATGGGCAGAGCAGCTTTGAGCTGGAAGGAAAAGTTGTGATTGAAAAGTCTGACTGGCCTGCAAGGTTTTTCAAAAAGAAGGGCAGGTTCAGGAGACTTTTTGAAAAAGTGAGGAGTATAGTATAAGTATTAGAGTAGTATGGGGGTAAATACACTTTGTCTGAATCATATTTACTATTTTTTGAGAATGACGAAGTTTCCCATCACCAAGATTATGTCTGAGATTCCGGAGGAGAAAAGTAGGAGAAAGCATCCCAAAGTGAGAGGTTTGGAGGTGGAGGTGTGTGAGTGAGAGAAACACTCAAAAAGTAGTTACCGGAGGTTTGAACCTATGCCCGAAAAGATACAGGAATCTGAACTGATTGAGGAGCTGGAGAAAATATTCGACAGCGAACTGCAGGAGAGATTAAAGAAGCTAAAAAACGTGCCTGTGTCACCCATCACATTCATCC
>DAINRD010000261.1:1051-1621 GCA_036742095.1 Archaeoglobus sp.
AATTGCCGAGCTCTCGGCGATAATAAACAAGCATATCGAACCTACGGAAGAGAGTCTGGAATATTTGTTTGGGCTGAGAAACAAGTTGTCCAGAATGTTTCTGAATACTCTCAAGGATATCTTCTTTGGACTTTACTTTACCGATTTCGACAAGACGGCATATCTGGAGGACATGGTATACGTTCTTCAGAGGGTCGAAAAGATTCAATCAGAAATAGATAAGTTGATTCTAAGAGGTGTGAAAAGTGGAAATTTAGTAGAGCTTTACCAATGTCTGATCAAGTTTCTGCTGAATATGGCTTGGTTCGAGGGGAGCTTCAAAAGCTTTGTCAGGTGACCACTCCCGCTTACGGAGGGCTTCTCTCGTTCCACCCGCCTACACAACAGCGGCTTCATCTGAGGAGTAGAACGTCTCTCTGAGGGTTTTACTTAATGTGTACAGAGTTTGACGATCTCTTTTCTTAAGTTTTTGTTTTTTATTACCCTATTATCCACTCTCTAGGTACGCTTTTTAAATGACTTTATTTTAACGAGGTGTAAAAAGAATGTGGAGAAAGGAAAAAAGACATG
>DAINRD010000261.1:1791-2161 GCA_036742095.1 Archaeoglobus sp.
CCGACGAGGTGGTGGCTCGAAGACGACTTCGTCTTCAGAGACCTGCCAGCGGCTGCATCTTCTCTCCCCTCTGGATCGGTCATAGCCTACTCACTCGTCTACGACGAGTTCGTTGAGAGGAGGGTGAGGGATAAGAAGGCCAAGGCCGAGAAACGACTCTTCGACGCCAGGAGGGGGTGAGAAGCTAACCCCAACAGGAGTGGAAGTGGTCAGCAGGAGGGCGAGAGACCGAGTCTTCACCGTAAAGATCCTTGCCGCAGCCGCGTTAGAAGAGCGCCTCGAAGAAGTGCTCGCACTGCTGGAGCACTACCTCCCGAAATTCGGGAAAATAAAGAGAAAAGTCGAAGAGGAGGAAAAGTACCACTCCCTA
>DAINRD010000262.1:0-2157 GCA_036742095.1 Archaeoglobus sp.
TCTCAGGGCTTTTGATTTGAATCTGATAAAGTTAAAGCTCTCGTAATCACAGCAGACCAAGCAGACCAACCAAAAAGATTAAAATACTAATGGGTTACATTGACATGAGCCCGGGTAGCTCAGCCTGGGAGAGCGTGCGGCTGAAGACCGCATAGTCGGGAGTTCAAATCTCCCTCCGGGCATATCTATCCCTAAAATCCTTGTTCTTAGATGGAATCAACCAATCTTCTGCAGTTTTTGGCTTTTTGGAGCTGTCTAAGGGTTATGGCGAATCTGAATCAACCCCATATAGAACATACAGCGTGAAAGGCTATAACGAATTCTTAATGAGCTGAACTCACTTTGAGACATTTCTGGAGGAATTCCCCTCTTCCTGAATGGTGTGAAAGAGCTGATTGCCTGTGAGAAATTCAAGAAAGAAAGATCGAAGGATAAGGAGTTCCTCAGGGAGCTGAAAACGAAATAACCAACCTGATATCGAAGATTATTGTTGCGAAGAAACCAATTGATCAGGGATGAGAACAGAGATGAAAAAGCGAGGAAGTTTTTGAATTCCATTGGGGAATAACTGTATTTGTCCCGAAAATCTTCGTTATTGAGCTGATTTCAGTAGCTAAAAGGCTTGGGATTGAGATTTCGAAAAAAGATGTTGAGAATCTTACATCTGATTTCGAGATTCTTTCAGAGGATTATGTGTTTGATGAGGCTTTAAATATGGCTGAAAAAGTTCATCCAAGGGCTGCGGATGCATATTTCACAGCTACCGCCAGATTAACGAACTCCATTCTGATACCATCCGGCAGATTAATGGTTATGCATTCTGTATACGTGAGTGAACCACTCCTCGCTCCCGCAAAGGGGACATAGCAGCAACGGAAGTTAAAGATGCGTACTAAGAGGCTGAAAAAGATTTTCAAACTCAAAAAACTAAAAAAGGTGAAAAAGACCTACGTCGAGAGAGCGAGCTTAATGTCGTCCGCAATGACGGTCTTTCTTCCGGAGTGCTTCGCAATTTCGACCGCTTTCTTGGCAACGGTCGTTGCGTAGTCCTCAAGCGCCTCAACCATCTTTTGACGGCGTCGGCACTCACTCTCTCAGCGCCTGCCTTCCTTAACAGAACGGGAGTATCCTCAACCCCTTCCTTATGTCCCCACTGGTAAACTAATGCGGGGGGAGGGATTCGAACCCTCGAACCCCTACGGGACGGGACCCTGAATCCCGCGCCTTTGTCCGCTCGGCAACCCCCGCTTGACTTTAAATTTCCAGGCGGATTTATGAGATTTGTGGTATGTCGGTATGCTGGTGGTGGTTAAAGTAATTTTCCGTATCGCTCAACCCTGCTTCAACATTTCCCTCACTGTTTTGTTGAACTCGATTTCACCGATGGATTCAAGCATTCTGCACATCTGGAGGAGGAGTTCCTTTACGATGGTGCCTTTTGGATTGCTGCTTATGGACTGCTGAATTTTCTCCGAAAGTTCAGTAACAAAGGAAATGTACTCCTCAATTACGGCCATCTCTGAGTGTGTGAAGGCTTTAAAACTCTTCTCCAGAGCTTCCTGAAGGTCAAAGAAAAACACATGAACCTCTTTCCTCACGTCCAGCTCGTAATCCCAGATGTATCGTGAGAAGATGAGCAATGTGTCTGCTATTTCCTCGTAGAACTTTGCTATAATCCTCGAACCGAGCAAAAACCTCAGCTCATCCCAGTCAGAGACTGCAATCTTCTTCATCCCCCTGTTCACTATTCTGACTGCGAGGAGGTAAAGCCTGTCGAAGTCCTCCTCATATCTCTGAATTCTTTTCAGAATCTCCTTCACATCGGGATTTTCAAGTAGAAGATTCCTTTCCAGCTCGCCCATCAGTCCAGTAAGAATCTGGAGCATTCTCTTCAATATCGTAACGATGTCAAAATCAGGAATTGTGAAGATTTGCAAAACAACGGTGTTTGACGTGCAGTCGAGCACCTCCATTCCGATAAAGTGGTGAGAAATCTCAGAAATTTCAGTGATGTACCTGTCAATCCCCTCCTTCTCCAGAACAATTCTGTCAACACCGAGGGAGTAGATTGAGCCCAGAAACCTCCTTAAAAACCTGCTTTCAAAGCTTGGAATGTCTCTGACTACAACTTTCACTTCCTTCTCAACAGTCTGAGGC
>DAINRD010000263.1:0-558 GCA_036742095.1 Archaeoglobus sp.
TCCGCCAGATGAAACGGGCATCGCCGGCTTTATGTGGTGGAAGTTCTGGCTGAGATGGAATGCGTCGCCCTCATCTGGAGTGTACTCAACCTCGCTGAAAATTCTCGCGTTCTGCACGGTGTCCCACTTCTGCCCCTCAAGCTTTCCCGCTCCTGCAGTCCCTATGTGGAGCTGGTCGATGCCGATTATGCGGTAGAGCTTTGCCAGAACGAACATCGATATGCCGTGCTTAGCATTGCGGGTGAAGGCTGCATGCATAGCTCTATGGCCGTGTATGGCCAAATCGTAATCCTCCGCAAGGTCTCTGATGTACTCAAGCGCCCCCCAGCCGGTTATTACGACATCAACCATAACGTGCGGATTGCCGAGTTCAGCTACAAGCTTCAGCCTCCTCTCCATCTCCCTCACATCTGCGGTGATGTTGGCGAACCAAGACTTCTTCTCGCCCGTTTCAGCCTCAACCTTCTCGATGACCTTCATTATCCTCTCCGCCCTCTCCTCGAATCTGCAGTATGCAGGACTTGTGAGGTTCTCGTCATCCTTGATGTAGTCCATCCC
>DAINRD010000263.1:723-2155 GCA_036742095.1 Archaeoglobus sp.
CCTCAATAGTGAAGCCCTCGGCGGGAGTTATCCTGAAAACTGCAACGATGTCATCCTTCTGCGGCTCGTAGCTTTTGTCAACGTACTCGCTGTAAATCTCAAACTCCGCCATGCAACAAGTTGCTAAGGAGGTAAATAAAGTTTCAGATTAGCTTCTGGACTATTGGGAGAAAGGGGGATAGAAGTTTTATCTTCAACGGAATTCTGCAGCGGAGGATTTTGTTCATATCCGCATTGCTCGCAAGGCTCAAAAGCCTGCTGACTTTATCGTCGCTGTCCGAGAACCTGTCCCAGATTCTCTTAATCGTGTAAGCGTTCATTAAAGGCTTGTAGAGGTACTTTTTCCACAAGCTGTCGTAAAGCTGAAGGTCGTTCTCACCGTTGAAGAAGCCGTTGATTACTCTCGCCGCAGCATCTCCGGCAACCATTGCCGTCGGAATTCCACCCCCAACGTGGCTTATCACCATGCTCGCCGCATCTCCGGCAAAAAGCACGTTCCCTTTTACAGCACTTTCAAAGGGCCGGTCTATGGGCACTACAGCGCCTATTGAGCTGACAACCTCGGCATCCTTCAGGAAGGGGGAGGAGTAGGGATACTCCCTCACGAAGTGGTCGAGGGCTTTCACAATGGTATCGCCCCTGCTTGCGTATTCGGGCCTGAAGCCTATTCCCACGTTGGCAACTCCCTTTCCCTTTGGAATGATCCAAGCGTAAGCCCCGGGGGAGATTTTTCTGCCGATGTACATGTAAACAACGTCCTCGTTGCACTCAACCCCCTTCATCACGTACTGCTTAGCAGGGGAAAGCTCAGGCTTAGGCATTCCCAGAGATCTGGCAATCTTGGAATTTGGCCCGTCGGAGGCGACGTAAACCTCAGCCCCCACCTCACCCTCTTCAAGAACAATTTTGCCATCCCTGAAGGCCTTAATTCTTTTATTGAGCAGAAGCTTGTGACTGCTTTCTTCGGCAATTGTTTGAATCATCTCGTCACGCCTTACAACATGAAACTCGAAGTCGATCTCGAAGGTTTTTCCATTAGGCAGAACAAAGTGAACCTCCTTGGTTAGGTTGCTCTCAAACCTTTTCGGAATGTCAAAGAGGCTGTAATCGTCAAGATCAGGAAGGAGGGCCTTCATCTCACGCTTGGTTGGAATAATCTCTCCACACTCAACCGGATAGCCGAGCTTCTCCCTCTTATCAATTCCTACAACATCCAGTGATTTGTCCAGAGCCCTTAAAGCGAAGGCGCCGGCGATGCCAACGCCAGCAACCACAACATCCATGGTGAAAGAAGGCA
Organism: Archaeoglobus sp.; assembly: GCA_036742095.1. Taxonomy (GTDB): domain Archaea; phylum Halobacteriota; class Archaeoglobi; order Archaeoglobales; family Archaeoglobaceae; genus Archaeoglobus. The sequence goes on from DAINRD010000263.1 coordinate 2,021, forward strand.
TCAAATTTTTAAAGTTTTCACCAAACTTCATTCATGGAAAAGCTCGCCGCAAAAGTGCTGGAGAACTTCGATTTCCTCAAAAAGCTGCTGAGAGACAGGGCAGAGTGTGGGGAGAGTGAGATTGCCATTTACGAT
>DAINRD010000264.1:0-904 GCA_036742095.1 Archaeoglobus sp.
TTCTGACTTCATCACAGCCGTCAATGGCGCTCTGCCCGTTGTTACGCTTTTCACCATAGGCCCATCACCAAAGTTGCTCAGAGCTACTGCCTTGACTATCTGCGTCTCATTTATGAAACCACCTGCGATGCTTATGTCTGGGACGTATTTGCCCTTATCCTTCAGCATTCTCGCAGCCTTCAGCACGAGTGCTTCAAGGTAAACAGTTGGAATCCCCATCTCGTTCATCATTGGCACGGGGGACATTCCAGTTCCGCCGCCCGCACCATCGAAGGTTACGTAGTCCACCTCTGCCTCACTCGCTACCCTCATCTGCCAGGCAACTTCTGCTGGCCTGTAGGCCCCGGTTTTTATCGTAACTTGCTTTGCTCCAAGGTCGCGAAGCTCTTCCACGAACTCCTCAAGAGTCTTCTGTGATGGCATTCCTACTCTGCTGTGCCTCTCAAAGCCGTCTATGATGCCATCCTTGAAAGCCTCCTGAACCACTGGATCCTCAGGATCGGGCAGAACAACGTAACCCCTCTTCTTCAGCTCAATAGCCCTCTGAAGATCTCTCACTCTAATCTCTCCACCTATTGCCTTGGCTCCCTGACCCCACTTGATTTCGATGGTGTCAACCTCAAGCTTCGAAATCACATACTCATAAACTCCAAACCTTGTGTCCTCGACATTGCACTGCACCACTATATCGCCATACTTTCCATCCCAGTACTCCTTGTACCTCTTTACTCTTCTCTCCATCTCTGGCGATCTCACAACCTTGCCGTTGCTGAACTCTGAGTTTGGATCGACTCCGCAGACGTTTTCACCGATGATCAGGATGCATCCTGCTAAGGCTGATCCTATCGCAAGGCCATCCCAGTACTTTCTTGCGACATCAGTTGAACCAAAGGCCCCAATTGCA
>DAINRD010000264.1:914-2115 GCA_036742095.1 Archaeoglobus sp.
AAGCGGGAACTTGAGCTTCGTCTTACCAATCTTCGATTCAACGCTCGCATTGGGGAAAATTGCCTCGTCCGGGTCTGGTTCTATGCCTTCTGCTCCAAGGAGTCTTGCAAGCAGGTTGAAGTGGCTCCAGTCCAATCCATAGTCCTTGAGCGATGAAGCCGTGCTCTCTCCAAAGTACTTCGTTTCAGGATAGAGCGCCTCGTTTGCTCTGAACGTTGAAAGAGCTATTTCACACACAAACGGGCAGTCACTTACGCAGATAGGACACATGCCGCTCTGCGGATTCACGTCCCTAACTCTCGTTCTTGTGCCGGTTGTAGACATCGCATTCAAATATGCGGAATTCCTCTGAACTCTCTCCATTTGTTCTCACCCCCGCTTCGCTGATACGTAGGGTGTATAAATCTTTTGGTGGTATACGTTCTTTACAAATAAGTTTAAATGAGTTTAAGTAAATATGTATTTGATTTACAGCTGAAGATGCATTAAATCTAAATTTGGAGATCACTCAGTTTTGGTAACGTAATGTTGAGAATTTTTTAATAGCTTTATGTGAAAGCAAAAAAATATATACTAAAGGTTGGAATATTTGAAGAGGTGATTGAATGGAGGAAGTTGAGGAAGCCAAGGCATTGTTGAAAGAAAATGGGGTAAGGCAGGTGCTCTGCGCCTTTACAGACCTTCGTGGTTACCTTCAGATGTTCTCAATTCCAGCAAGAGAGTTTGTTGAAGGTAGTGCATTCGAAAACGGAATAGGCTTCGATGGCTCGTCTGTGAGGGGATTCAGAACCATAGAGAAGAGCGACATGGTCTGGAAGCCCGATGCATCAACGCTAAGGGTTATTCCGTGGATCGACGACCCAATTCAGAAGTCAGCCATAATGTTCGGTTATGTTCACGATGCGTGGGGGAATGAGATTGCTGACTGCGACCCGAGGGGTTATGTGGCGAAGAGAGCTGAAGACAAGCTCAAGAGCGATGGCATGTCAGCCGTATTCGGCCCGGAAATCGAGTTCTTCCTCTTCGAGGGCATTGACTTCACGAGGCTGAGCTGGGACATGTATGTGTCGCCGAATGGTGGGGCTGGTGATAGCTGGGGGCCGCCGAGGATTATGCCAATCAGCCCTGAACTTGAGAGCGGTTACGTCATCAGACCAAAGGAGGGTTACTTCAGACCCCCACCTGAAGATACAACGGTTGA
>DAINRD010000265.1:0-2101 GCA_036742095.1 Archaeoglobus sp.
GTGCATACTACAGCTTCGTAATCGAGCTCTTTGAACATTTCTTCAAACTCCTGTGGAATTCTGCTTGCCCTCCTCGGTATGTGGGTGTCACCGAGCACAAGCAGCCTCATAGCAACCATTCAGGTATTTTCTGCTTGGCAATCAAATCGCCAATGCTCTCCCTCTCCCTGATGACGTCCCATCTGTCTCCGCTGACCAGAACTTCTGCACATCTCGGCCTGCCGTTGTACTGGCTGCTCATCACAAAGCCATAAGCTCCAGCATCAAAAACTGCTATCAAATCTCCAGCTTCAACCCTCGGCAGCTGCCTGTCTTTGGCCAGAACATCCCCGCTCTCACAGATTGGACCAACGACGGTGTAGGTTTCTTCTGGCTCAGCATCCATTTTGTTTGCCACAGCAACACGATGATACGACCCATACATCGCAGGTCTTATGAGGATGTTGAAACCAGCATCGACAGCAACAAAGTTCTTGTAGCCCTTCTTAACCGCATTGACCCTCGTAATCAAAACGGTGGTGTTTCCAACGATGCTCCTTCCGGGTTCAAGCCAGAGCTGCGGGTTCGAGTTGAGCTCAACCCTCCTCTTCTCAAATTCGGGCAAAATTGCTTCTGCTAAGTCCTTGGGTGTTGGTGCACCCTTCCCCTCGTAGTCAATTCCAAGCCCACCGCCCATGTCAACAAATTCAAGCTCAACTCCCAGTCTGTCAATTTCCTTGGCTATGTCCATCACTTTGTGCAGAGCGTGGACGAAGGGTGAGAGGTCGAGAAGCTGGCTGCCAATATGGCAGTGAATGCCAACAGGAACAACCCCATCCAGCTTCAAAGCAAGTTCATACGCTTCTTTCGCCATGGAGTGGGGTATGCCGAACTTGGACTCCCTCAGTCCGGTGGCAATTTTCGGGTGCGTTTTGGGGTCGACGTCGGGGTTTACCCTAAAGGCGATTTCAACTTCGCCACCCTTCTCTCTCGCTGTTTCTGAAATGAACCTCAGCTCGTCAATGCTGTCAACGCTAAATCTAACTCCGGCTTCTACACCCTTTTCTATCTCCTCTCTGCTCTTCGAATTTCCGTTAAATAGAATCTTTGCTCTGTCAAATCCCGCAAGAAGGGAGAGGTAGAGTTCTCCTTCACTGAAAACGTCAGCACCAAAACCATGAGAGGAGATGATTTTCATCAGTGCAAGGTTGTTGTTGGCCTTAACAGCATAGAGAAGGCCAGCATCAGGAAAAGCCTCCCTGTAGGCAGTTAGATTTGATTCTAACAATGACTTTGATGTTATGTAAACAGGGGTACCCGTGTCCTCGACGACATCTGTAACCTTAACTCCTTCGATGGTTAGCACTCCATCAACACTTGAAAACATGAAAAGAGAAGATGGGCGGGCTTAAAAATTGTTACGTTATTTTGAAATTTCTATCTTGAGCCTCTCTGGGTTGTATCTCCAGTCAGCCGGCAGGACTCCCTTTTCCTTGTAGTAGCTCGAAAGCCTCCAGATTTTTGCCTCAATAAGCTGCAATCCCCTTCTGTTGTGCTTGTCTTTCCTGTGAACTTCCAGATGAGCCCTCAGCTTCAGTGCCTTCTTTATCAGAGATTTGAGGTCCTCAGGGTATCTTATCTCCACACCCTTTTCCCTGAGAATCTTCTGAATCTTCTTCCCTGTTACCTGTTTCACCGAAGGAATTCCGTAGCGGTCTCTGAGAATCATTCCGATCATGCTGGGCTCGTAGCCTTCATTGTAAAGCTCCAGCACTTTTTTCTCCACCTCTTCTGGCGTCATGTCTACCCATTCAGGTGGAGAATCTCGATAAATCCTTTTTGAACCTGATTTACCCTTTCTTCTTGCATGAATTCTCGCCATGATCGTCACCTCCCAGCCTCCTCTTGAGTATGGAATATATATCTTGCGTTTCTAAGGCTTTTTCCCTCACCCATCATGTTTTGAAATTTTTTGTAGAACTGCATTTTAGAAATGGAGTGGTAGGGGCATAAATCTCAGCGAAATTTTCTCTAAAGTTTCGAGATTTTCTGGAAATAAATCAAAAATTTGGCCCTGTTTCATCATACTTGGAATTCCACCTCCACCATATAACCCTTCCCG
>DAINRD010000266.1:0-2099 GCA_036742095.1 Archaeoglobus sp.
TTCGTCGGCCATAATTGCAACCGGCGGGTAAACTTTGAACCTGTATTCAAGGTCTCTGACCGTCATCGTTGTAGCGGTGGGAACTCCTATGAACCCTCCCTTGACAGTTGCAAAGGTTGCGAACCATATTGGGGGCAGGAGGGGAATCATCATGTAGAAGCTGTCCCCCTTCTCCACGCCGTGTCCCCTCAGGAAGTTAACAATCCTGTTTCCTTCAGCAGCAAACTGCTCGTAGGTGTATTCCTTCTTTTCTCCCGTCTCAATGTTCGACCATATCAGGGCCTTCTGATTCCCCCTATCCTTCACGTGAACTCCCTCAAAGATTTCTTCCGCCCAGTTGAAGTACTCAGGCAGCTGCATCGTGTTCAGCTTTCTGAAAAACTCTTCCATGGCCTTTTCCTTCGTCTCATTGTCTGGCAACTTCGTCAATTCGATAAATTCCCTATATATCTCCTCCATCTTCATAACAACCTCCCTTACCTACATTTTTAATCACACATCTTTTACATAGTATTTAAGAATTTTGATTCGAATTGAATTAAATGAAAAGTTTTAAGTTTTCAGAACAATGACATATGAACAATGACGAATATAAATGAGAAAAGGAAAGAATGGGAAGAGAAATGTCTCAAACCGTGGTTGCAAAAAGCTGGGCAGAGAGAAGAAAAGTTCGAGACACTATCCGGCATTGAAGTTAATACAGTTTATGATCCAACGGACATTGAACACATAGACTTTGTGAGAGACATCGGCTATCCGGGAGAGTTTCCCTTCACGAGGGGAGTTTATCCGAACATGTACCGCGGAAGGCTGTGGACTATGAGGCAGTTCTCGGGCTTTGGCACCGCAGAGGACACCAACAGAAGATGGAAGATGCTGCTCGAAGAGGGTGAGACGGGCTTGAGCACAGCCTTCGACTTTCCAACTCTGATGGGCGTGGACAGCGATGACCCGCTTGCAGACGGAGAGGTGGGCAAAGTAGGAGTTGCCGTTGACACGCTTAAGGACTTCGAGATTCTCTTCGACGGAATCCCGCTTGATCAGGTTTCAACATCCTTCACCATCAACCCTCCTGCGGGTATCATACTGGCAATGTACGTTGCCATCGCAGAAAAGCAGGGAGTTCCAAAGGAGAAGATAAGGGGGACGATTCAGAACGACATGCTGAAGGAATTCCACGCCCAGAACACTCTCGTTTTGCCTCCCGAGCCATCTCTCAAGATAATTGTTGACATCTTCGAGTGGGGAATTGAAAACGTGCCTAAATTCAACTTAATCAGCATCTCTGGCTATCACATCAGAGAGGCTGGCTCAACAGCAGTTCAGGAGCTTGCTTTCACAATTGCTGACGGAATGGCCTACGTTGAGGCTGCGATGGAGAGAGGGATAGACATTGACCGCCTTGCCCCACAGCTCAGCTTCTTCTTCAACTCCCACAACGACTTCTTTGAGGAGATTGCGAAGTTCAGGGCTGCAAGGAGGATGTGGGCCAAGATTATGAGAGACGAATATGGAGCCAAGAATCCCCGCTCATGGTGGCTGAAGTTCCACACCCAGACAGCAGGCTGCTCTTTGACGGCTCAACAGCCCCTGAACAACATCGTGAGGACAACGATTCAGGCTATGGCTGCGGTGCTTGGCGGGACTCAATCATTGCACACCAACAGCTTTGATGAGGCTTGGGCTTTGCCGAGCGAGGAGGCCGTGAGAGTTGCACTGAGAACGCAACAGATTATCGCTTACGAGAGCGGAATTCCCAACGTTGTCGATCCGCTTGCAGGAAGCTACTACGTTGAGTGGCTTACTGACAAGATGGAGAAGCTCGCGTGGAAGTACATCGAGGACATAAGGAAGATGGGTGAGGGCAGCATGCTCAGAGGTGTGCTTAAGGGCATAGAGAACGGGTTCTTTGTGAGAGAGATTTCAGATGCAGCTGCGAGATACCAGAGGGAGATTGAGGAGGGCAAAAGGATAGTCGTTGGCGTGAACAAGTTCACCATTGAGGAGGAGCTTAAGATTCCCATTCTGAAGGTTGATCCTGAGGTGCAGAGAAGGCAGATTGAAAGGCTGAGGAAGGTCAAGGCCGAGAGGGACAATGA
>DAINRD010000267.1:0-1938 GCA_036742095.1 Archaeoglobus sp.
GTGTTATGGCCCAGGACTATGTACTTCAGCCCGTTCTCTCCGTCCCTTCTTATCCTGCCCACCGTGATGCTCATTCCATTTCCTGCATCCCTGTCGAGTCTGGGCTGAGGTCTGTCTGGCTCCTCCCTGACAATTATGACCTTCTCTGGCGAAGTTGGCAAATCGAGGGGCTTAAGGGATTCGAAGGCAGCCTTTGCCTCCTCAACACTCACGCTGCGGTCAAACTCAACCCAAACCGCTTCAGTGTGACCGTCAATGACTGGAACTCTGTGGCATGAGGCTGAAACCTTTATGCTGGCGAATTCAATCTTCTGACCGTTGAACTTGCCGAGCAGCTTGAGCGGCTCAGTCTCGACCTTGTCTTCTTCACCCTTTATGAAGGGAATGATGTTATCGGTGATGGCGAGGGAAGGGACGCCGGGGTAGCCCGCACCGCTCAGCGCCTGCATTGATGCGACTCTCACAGTCTTAAGGCCGAGGTCCACCAGCGGCTTCAGGGAGAGGACCAGGATGATGGTGGTACAGTTGGGGTTCGTCACGATGAAGCCATCCCAGCCCCTGTTCTCCTTCTGAACCTCAATCAGCCCAAGATGCTCCGGATTCACCTCTGGAATTACAAGGGGGACGTCTTCCGTCATTCTGTATGCAGAGGCGTTGCTTGCGACAACGAAACCAGCTTCGGCAAACTTTGGCTCAACCTCTCTTGCGATGTCTGAGGGCAGGGCTGAGAAAACGATGTCGGCATCCACATGCTTCGGGTCCAGCGGCACCATCTCGATGTCCTTGGCGATGTCGGGAACATCCTGAGAAACTATCCATTCCACCTCTTCACCGTACTTCTTCCCCACCCTTCTCTCAGAAGCAGCAAGGCTCGTCAGCTTGAACCACGGATGCTCTGCGAGCATCTGGATGAACTTCTGCCCAACCATTCCGGTAGCCCCAAGTACTCCGACACTGTATCGCATGGTTGAAGGACAAGGGGCAATTTAAAAAAGTTAGTGGTGCAACTCCTTCTCCGCCGCCCCGTTGAGCGCAAGCATTATGTTTGCCTTGAGAGTCATCTCAAAGTATATCTTGTCAGGCTCAAGGATAACGAATTTTTTGGGAATTGGGACAAGAAGAGTCTCGTCGCAGCGGTAGCAGTGGTTTCCATTGGAATCTACGAAAATCTTCGGAGATTCGGGCTTACTTCTCTTAACGCAGAGGTAAACTCCCTTGTCGCTGTTCTTCTTCACTATCTGCATTATTTCTTCAATAGTATAGACCTTCGTCAGGTTCTCAATTATGGTGTCAACCAATTTTGAGTTGTCTGTTTCTGTTTCAACAGCTTCCATCTGAGGTGCCAGTAAACATAAGTAAAGATAAATCTTCTGGTTGTTTGTGCTTCACCAGTACATTGCATGGCTCACCAGACAGGCCACTTTTCCCTCTCAAACTCCCTCTCCATGTAGGCTATCCAAGCTTCCAAGCCGGATATACCGTCTTTTGCAATTATATCCGCCACCTCCCTCTTCAGGGGCGCTATCCTTATGAAATCAAGAACACCGTAGGCAAAGCTTCCATGGACAAAGCTCCAGTAAATGGCAGAGAGAATTACCCCGACAGAAAGCATGGCTGCGGTGAGAGGTTCATGCTGTGGTATTGAAGTTACGAACCTTGGCCACCAGCTTGGATCGTGGAAGAGAATGTAGTAATTCAGGGCAGTCAGGGGACCAAAAATGCCCATCCGTTTCCAGTTGAATTTTCCAACGGAAATGCCGTCCAGAGAGCTGTCGAGAATTCCCGCTTTTGCAAGTTTTTTCCTTACCCTCATCATCGGGTAGAGAACTATTGGAGTTGACGAGAGGAAAGCTACAGTCATGACAGGCAGCACGAAGGCGTTTAACAGCTTGACAACACTCTCATCCATCTCCACCCATCCCAGCTCCACCAAGTAGC
>DAINRD010000267.1:1974-2068 GCA_036742095.1 Archaeoglobus sp.
GATGAGCGTTGTCAGTCTCAAGTCCACAGCTCCAAGTAAGTAAATCCACGTGAAGGTTCCAGTTGAGCCCATAACAAAGGCTATACCAAGCTCA
>DAINRD010000268.1:0-2063 GCA_036742095.1 Archaeoglobus sp.
CCCTCTATGTGGGCAAGTCAAACCACCTCAGAGACAGGTTGCATGACCATCTGGGGAAGTTAAGAGGGGCGAGGTACTTCAGGGTGAGATTCATGCCTCCGAAAGCTGCTGAAAAGGTGGAAAACAGGCTGATAAAAGAGAAGAAACCGAGATACAACGAAAGGATGTGGTAAAATGGACTACACCTTTTTAATACTTCTCGCTCTCATCCTCATTCTCCTCTACATCGTTTTCAGGCAGAGAGACGCCATCTCATACCTCAGATCGAGAATCGATGAAATCAACAGCAGCATCCCAAACTGGATTGACGGAGCCGTTGCAAAATCTTTTCAGAACTCTGCAGCGGTGTTTGAGAGCGTATTCAGCTCGGCAATAAGCAAAAACACCGAAGTTATAAAAGGTGCCTTCGCCACCTCTCTTAAAGAGCTGGGAATTCAGGAGGACCTTGGAAAGCTCAGTCAGGCCTCTTCTGAGCTTAAGAACATAACCTCAGACCTCAAAACAATGTTCCAGATCAAGCACGCGAGAGCGAAGTTCGGGGAGCTGCAGCTCGAAAACCTCCTGAGAGACATCTTCCCGGCAAGCAGGCTGGTATTCCAGAAAAATATTGGTTACGGCATTCCTGACGCGTGCGTTATGGTTGAGGACAGCAAATACCTCTGCATAGACTCCAAGTTCCCGCTTGAGAACTTCAGAAGGTACAGCGAAGCGGAGAGCGAGGAGGAAAGGAGCAGGTACTGGAGGGAGTTTCTGAAGGACGTGCAGAAGCATGCTGCCGACATCAGGCAGAAATATGTCGGAAAGGAGAACACCCTCGACTTTGCCCTTATGTTCGTCCCCTCGGACACGATCTACTATCACATCATCTCGGAAAGCCCTGAAGTTGCAGTTGAGGCGTCGAAGTCAGGGGTCATTCTCGCCTCACCATCCGTTCTGCCCGCGTACCTGAACCTGATCTCAGCCAGAATTCAGGCAGCGGAAATATCCAGAAGGGCTGAGGAAATACAGCGAAAGCTGGCGGGAATGGGAGGGCACATTGACGAACTCGAGTCCAATCTCAACACGCTCATCAGGCACATACAGAATGCCTACAACAAGACTTCGGACGTAAAAGCCTCCCTGAGCAACCTCAAAGGTTATCACGCCTCCATCTGCAATGTGGAGGTGGAAGAGTGAGAATAACAGTCTATGACGGAGCCGAAACCATAGGTGGTAACAAGATTTACGTGGAGGAGAATGGCAGAGGAGTCTTTCTGGACTTTGGCATGAACTTTGCCAAATACGGCAAATTCTTCGCTGAGTTCCTGAGCGAGAGGAGCTCGAGGGGCATACACGACCCTCTTCACCTCGGCTTGATTCCGAGGCTCAACATCTACCGATCCGACCTCATCCCCTCTGACGTTGAACTCTCAGCCTTCCCTCAACTCAATGCTGAAGCAGTCCTTCTCAGCCACGCCCACCTCGACCACTGCGGTAATGTCGGATATCTTCACGAGAGCATCCCCATCGTCGCCTCAGCCATAACCCTCGCAGTGCTGAAGGCTATGAGAGATTCCGGAAGGATGAGCGGCGGGAGCGAGCTGCCCTACCACTCCCCCAAGCTGCAATGCGACGACACCAGAGTCCTGAAGTCCAGCCAGAGCACAAAGGACCCCTACGTTGGCAGGGATTGCGTCTGCTTCGAGGAGGTAAGCGGCGGGCTCCTGGATTTCCTCCGCCGCAGACCCGGACAGGATGAAAAGAGAGCGAAGAAGCTCGAAGCAGGAGAAATCTGCTGCATCACCGAAAGATCGCTCCCCTTCGAAGTCAAGGCATTCCAGGTCGACCACTCCATCTACGGAGCCACCGCCTACATTTTATACGGCGATTCGGCCATCGCCTACACGGGAGACATAAGGCTTCACGGCAGAAAAGGTGATGAGACCAGGAAGTTCGTAAGAAACGCGAAAAACGTCTCCGCTCTGATCATCGAGGGGACGAGAGCGGGCAGGGGAGAGGACATCAACGTTTCCGAGCAGGAAGTATACGAGACGTGTCTGAAAGCAGTTGAAGAGGCAAGGGGG
>DAINRD010000269.1:0-2046 GCA_036742095.1 Archaeoglobus sp.
GCCCTTCCCGTTTGTCAGAAGCTCATCGGCTATTTTGTCAACTCCCGCAAGCCTCGCATCCTCAAGGGTGGCGTCGCTGATAATTGGTCTTCCTCTCACCACAACAGTTAGCTTCTCGCAGCGCCTCTTAATCTCCCTCACCAGGAGGGTGTCAAAGAAAATCTCACCCGCATTGTCGGTCAGATAAACAACCTTTCCGCTGCTTAGCGCCTTTATTCTTTCGGTATCGTCAATTTTCAGCCCTTCCTTGACCTTTTTCTGAAGGAATTCTTTGAAGTCCTCCTCAACCACCTTGTGCCCCTGCACGCCGTAATCAAAATTGTTTCCAACGATAGAGACAATCACAGCGGTCTTGAAAGGATCTTCGGAGCCTTCAACGATTTCTCTGGCCAGAGGTAAAATCTGCCTTGCCACCTCGTTGGCTCTGGCCTTCACCTCTGCATAGGGGTCTTCAACGCCGAGAATCTCGTAAACCCTTCTGTGGATTTTCGTTGCAAGGTGAGCGTTTATCGGGCGTGATGAGTAGTTCTGGGCGAGAATTTTCAGGGACTCGTCAACGCATTGTGAGATTAAAGCCTCATCATCCGTAACAAGCCTGGCTTCATAATAAACCCTGCCGAGAAGGCACGAAGGGCAGAGGGGTGAAATTTCCATGGCAATTCTCTAACAGTGCTGATTTAAAGTTTATGGATTCAGACTCAACTGCACTCTGCCCCTTGGCACCACGATGGAGCCGTCAATCCCCTCCAGCTTCACCCCCATACCCTCAGAGTAGAGCTTGACTGTCAGCGCAGCTATTACCGCATCAATTTCATCGTGCGAGAGCTCGGGAATCTCTACCCACCTCGAAAGCTCTGCTCTTATCTCTTCAAGCCCCCTTTTCGTCTGCTTCTTCGCCTTCGGGGCGATATTCAGAATTGCCCTCGTTGCGTAGGGATAAACCTCGTAAACCTCCACGCCCTTACCCCTTAACTCTTCTGCAATTTCCATTCCTCTAAGAGCAATGCTTCTGAAAAAAGGTGCTCCTGAGGGGAAAAGCCTGATGCCCATTTTCAAAAGCAGCCTCTCGCACTCCCTCAGCGTTCCTCTGGCAGGGAAGCTAAGCGGTGCATCTATTCCAGCAACCTTAACCCTGTCCAAATCAAGCTCCTCGTAGTCCCCAACAAATTCAAGCCTTTCAGAGATTAAAGCTGCGTGACACTTCTTTAACCCAACGTCTATTCCACAGTACACAAAAATATTTTTGCACAGTATTTTAAAGGTTTACTCCTTGCCTTCAACAATCCTCTTAAGTAAATCCATTTTCTCCAGCGTAAGTTTTTCCAGCTCCCTTGCCGCATTCAGCACTTCATTCAAACCCATTCTATCAAAGTCTTCAGCCCAGTCGGGATGAGAGTAGATGAAGTCCTGAAGGTAGTAAATCATGTTCCTGATGTCTCCAAAGGCATCGTTCAGCACGCCGAGCATCAGAATTGCCTTTGCCCTCTCGTCCATAACCGACATAGACATCCATAAAATAAAAAAGAAATTAAAGGTTGTCGAGAACCTCCTGAAGCATGCTGTAGTAGAGCTCCCTGTCCTTCGTGAGGTTGGTGAAGCTGAACTTGGCGTGGGGCTGGTAGAACTCGTCAATGGCTATTGTTGTAATCTTCGAGAAGTGTTTCAGCGATGACAGCATCCTTGAGAGGTAGTAGGGGAGGAAGCCCAGGAAAATTACCGTGTCGTAGTTTCCGTTACCATCAAAGCCCTGAAACTCCTCATCCTGAAGGAACTGCGTAATCTGGTGGAGGGTGTAGGTCTTGGAGACTGGCTTTATACCTCTCTCAATCAAAGGCTTGCTCGATCCAGCCGTTGCAGCTATCGGGATGCCTTTCTCTGCAAACTTCACCGCAAACTCCACCAGCTTCTCGTCTTTGAGCAGCTGTCCGCCAGTCACGAGCAGAGGTCTCTTCGCCTTCCTGATCATGTTGGCAACAACCTTTGGCTTTACTGCAGTCGCCTCTCTGCTCACCTGTATGTCTGCGATGTCAAAGCGCTTTGGTGCTG
>DAINRD010000270.1:0-2034 GCA_036742095.1 Archaeoglobus sp.
GGGTTGTGATTCTCGCCAAAACCGACCCTGATGCGGGTTACAGGGGGATTTCAGCCTTTTTAGTTGAGACGGACTGGGAGGGGTACGAGGCGAGGAGAATCAAGAAAATGGGATTGAACTGCCACGATACTGCAGAAATCTATCTAAAAGATGTTTTCGTCCCCGAAGAGTACCTCATTGGACAGGAAAACTTCGGATTTTATCAGCTGATGAGGTTTTTCAATGAAAGCAGAGTTTTTGTCGGGGCTGTGCAGCTTGGCGTCGCTGTTGGGGCATACGAGAGAGCTTTAGAGTATGCGAAGCAGAGAAAAACCTTTGGAAAGCCGCTGATTGAGCATCAGGCGATTCAGTTCAAGCTTGCCGATATGTGGAAGGAGATTGAGGCTGCAAGGCTGCTGGTCTACAAAGCCGCGTGGCTCATTGACAGGGGTAAGGCCAATCCGGCCTTATCCTCTGCGGCAAAGCTGTATGCGAGTGAGGCTGCTGTGAGGGTTACATACGAGGCCTTGCAGATTTTCGGTGGCTACGGATACAGCAAGGAGTACGACATAGAGCGCTACTACAGAGATGCCAGAGTCGGGACGATTTATGAAGGAACGAGCGAAATTCAGAGGCTGATAATAGCCAGAATGCTCACTGGCAAGCTTAGATTATGAAAAACTTTTTATTTATTATATCTCAGAAAAGTACATGGAGAAGTTCATTGACAGCATCTCCAATTTTGTTGACGAAGAGGATTTGAAAACCATAAAGGCTCTCAGCGGCGACCCCATTATTCTGCATTCCATCAAAAAAATATTTGAGCATCCAGATAAAGTTGGCAAATATCTTATTTTGCTCAGAGACTCCCCTATTTCAATCTATCTCGTCGCAAAGATTTCTGAAAGATTGTCGAGATACCTTGAAGGTGAGGATGAGGCAAGATGCTTCGCCATTTTCCTTACAGCCCTGAGAGAGCTCAGGGAGTGCGGAGAAAGGAAAATTCTTCAGAACATGTTCATGCTTCTGAAGGAGGCAATTGAGCGAAGATTGATGGAAGGTAAGTACGAGGATGCTGCCAAGCTGGTAACCGAGTTTCAGGACTTCGGGTTCAGGAGTTATATTAAAAAAGTCCTCTTCTTTGCCCTTGAGGTCTCCGAGGAGGGTGACTACACAAGAGCCCTGAGAATCCTCGACACTCTGCCTGAAACTGACGCCGTAATCGATGCCAAGGCAAGTGTTTTGCTGGAGTGGGGCAGAGTTCTGGCCATGAGCAATCCAGAAGCGGGTTTAAAGAAGGTAGAGAGTTCTATGAAGCTTAAAGACACTCTGGAAGCGAGGCTGGCTCTGGCAGAAATTTACGAGTCGATGGGGAACTACGAAAAAGCCTACTTCATTTACTCCTCTCTCAGAACCTCCTATCCGGGAATTGAAAGGAGGATATCGAGAATGTTGATGGAGTGGGGCGAGGAGACGGGAGATGTGGAAAAGCTGAGGGAGGCTTACACCTTGGCAATGGGAGACAAGCTACTCGTTGAGGAGATTGAGAGGAGAATAAAGAAAATGGAGGCTCAGAGGCTCTCTGGATCGTAGCCCAGAACTACAACCCACCACCATCTCGCCATATCCACCAGATCCTTACTGAAGGCTCCGGAAAGATGGTACTCCCCATTTCTTACTGTTATCATCCCCGCTCCAAGAAGCTTGTTTCTCATCGAGTAAAAGGACGAGCGAACCATTCCAAGCTCCTCCATTATTTCCTCCCACTCCTCAACTTTCAAAGGCTTTCCGCTCTTCTGCCGCTCCTCAACCATTGTCAGGAACTTAACAGCCTTAACTGCCACCTCTTCCTTTCTGAAAATCCTGCGCATGAGGTCAAGCATGGGCATTTTTGACTGAGAGATTCTGGCATTTGAGGCGGACCTGACTATTATGGAGGTGGCAGTTTTGGGTGCGTCTTTTACCTTCACGCCTTTAAATCCTTTTTGAACAATATAAGGTTTTGGCCCTGTTTCATCATACTTGGAATTCCACCTCCACCATATAACCCTTCCC
>DAINRD010000271.1:0-2023 GCA_036742095.1 Archaeoglobus sp.
CAAATGAAGGACTGTGTTGGTCGAGCCGCCAACAAGCATGTCCATGGTGATGGCATTCTCAAAGGAGCGCTCGTTAACGAAGTCGAGGGGCTTTATGTTCTGCATCACAAGCTCAACAACCTTCTTCCCGCTCTGCTTGGCTATTCTGAGCTTTCTCGACGAGGAACAGGGGGAGGTGGAGCAGTAGGGCAGGCTCAAGCCGAGAGTTTCTGTTAGAATCTGCATGCTGTTGGCCGTATACAACCCCTGACAGCTTCCGCAGTAGGGGGCGCAGTAGTCCTCGTAGAGCTTCAAGCCAGCGTCATCGAGCTTTCCCGCCTTGTACATTCCCGCAGCCTCAAAAGCATCCTTTATGGAGACTTTCTCCCCTCCAACCCTCTCGTAGGGCATCGGCCCTCCTGTGACGGCTATGGCAGGGATGTTGAGGCGGAGCATCGCCATTAGCATTCCCGGAATGATTTTGTCGCAACTACCAACCACAACTAATCCATCAAAGCGATGAGCCTCCACCATCGCCTCGATCGTGTCCGCAACAAGCTCTCTCGATGGCAGGGAGAAGCACATTCCCCCGTGCCCCATGGCAATACCGTCGCAGATGCCGATTATGCCGAACTCGAAGGGCACGCCACCTGCAGCGTAAACACCTTCCTTCACAGCCTGAGTGAGCTTGTCAAGAGTCATGTGCCCTGGCACTATTGTGTTGTAAGCGTTGGCAACTCCGATGAAGGGTTTATCCATTTCATCGTCAGTAACGCCGAGGGCCTTCAGAAGAGCCCTGTGAGCAACCCTGTCGATTCCCCTCTTAACCTCATCACTTCTCATGGTTTTAGGAGTGCTTCATTATTTTTTAAGTTTTGGTTGAAAGGCACGAGTACTCAGAGAGAGCAAAACCGAGAAAAATTTTAAATAAACTGAATTAAAAATTCTGCATGGCCGAGGTGTTGATGTACGGACTAAGCACATGCCCGCATTGCAAGAGAACTCTCCAGTTTCTTGAGAAAGCGGGTGTGGATTTTGAAGTGGTCTGGATCGATAAGCTGGAAGGGGAGGAAAGAAAGAAGGTCATTGAAAAAGTTCACAGCATCTCAGGTAGCTATTCTGTTCCCGTGGTCGTTAAAGGAGACAGGCACGTTCTTGGTTACAATGAAGAAAAGCTTAGAGAGCTGATTCAGAGCTGAGAGTTGAAAATTATGAAACCTGAGGACTACCTAAAGGTTTTCGAAAGGATAGCAGAAAAAAGAGGATGGAAAGTCAACCCGGACAGAGAGCTGCTTCTGGAGTTCGCAAGGGGTTTAATTCAGAATAAAGAACAGTACGGAATCGCCACTTGTCCATGCAGGATTGTTACAGGAAAAAAGGAAGTGGACAGACTGATTATCTGCCCATGCACTTACGCAGAAGAGGATATCAGAGAGTATGGACGCTGTTTCTGCGGTTTATATCTCAGCAGAGACAAAGAGCCCGCAGACTGTGTTCCAGACAGGCATGCAAAATACTATCTCGAAGCTTAATTTTAAAAAAGAAAAATTAAAACTTGCCCCGGAACTTCTTTATAACTCCCGCAAGCCTCTGGGCTTCCATTATGTTGCCTTCAATTCTGTACTTGCCCATCATGAAGGCGCTAACAGGATCTTCCTGTCCCTTCAAGACTGAGGCCCAGAAGTCTGGAGGAGCAACAATTGTAAAGGTCGGTGAGCTGTGAACTCCCTCCTTAAACTCACATGTTCCATCAGATTTGTACTCAACGTAGAACTCCTCTCCGTCGAGTTTGTACTGAACCACACCGGTCCATCCAGCCATTTCCTTCTGAACCTCTTCTGTGCTGTTCTGGATTTCGCACATCTTAACAATTATATCCTTTGCCTCGCTCATTCACATCACCTCTTTTAACCAGTCCAAACTCAAAGTCCTTCATATATAAACCTTTTGATTTTTGCCTTAAAAGCTCTCTAAGGCAATGGATAAAATTTTACACGTTCTTTAGCGGTCTGAACTAAAAAATAAAAAAATTTAAGTTCTCTCA
>DAINRD010000272.1:0-2015 GCA_036742095.1 Archaeoglobus sp.
GTAAACTGCCGATGGTGGAAGGCCGAATCCCAGAAAGTAGGCGAGCATGAAGCTGAGGGCGACGAGAATGATCAGACTTTCCTCTCCGAGGTCGAGAAGAAGCATGCTGATTTTAATCAACCACCCGCTAACGGTGAAGAGGTTTATTATAATTCCGAGTACAGCCAGAAGTAGCAGTATATCGACTACTACTGCAGGATAACCCTCTATTGCACCCCTTAATCCTTTAAGCAGCTCTTTCAAACCCTTCTTTAAGTCTTTCGCTGTTAAAACTCTGATCACCGATGCTGCGATCAGGAAAAGAAGTGATGTGAATAGCGCTGCCCTTACTTCCGGCCACCAGAAAACTCCCATCAGGACAATGAGGACGACAAGGCTTAGGAAAAATATAACAGTGTTCACCTTGTCCGTTATCTCAACCCTGCCAAGCTGCGAAAGCACGTCGTCAATTTTTATCCTGCCCGGCTTCACGTACTGAATGGTGAGGAGGTAGACCGTGAGTATTATGGAGAAGTAGTAAATGAAAGCCAGAACGAATCCCCTGATTACAACCTCGAAGTAACTTACACCCAGAAACTCAGCCATGAGAAAGGCTGCTATGGCCATAACTGGTGGCATTATAAGCCCACCGAGAGCAGCAGCGCCCTCAGTTGCTGCTGCATATAGAGCAGGAAATCCAGCCCTGCGCATTGCCGGAATTGTGAACTGCCCTACCAGAGCTGAATCTGCCGCTCCTGATCCCGTACACATCGCAACGCTCATTGAACCTATCACGGCTGATTGAGGAATCAGCGCGGGCCTTTTGCTCAGGGCGTTTATTATCGTCCTGATCAGGGCTTTGTCTATTTCGAAGCCCTTTGCAATTCCCATGAGAAGAAGGAAGGCACCTATTATTCCCACACCGGCCTGAGCGTAGGTGCCGAACATTCCGAGCTTAATTTCGATTGTGGATGAAGTGATTACCCTTTCGAGGCTTATTCTCGAAGTTTTCAGAATTCCGGGGAACAAGTCCCCGTACATGCAGTAAATGATAAGAAATATTATCAGAAAGAATAAAACCTTGTGCTCCCTCCTCGCGTATTCAACAACAAACAGGAATAGGAAAACACCAACAAGCTTATCGGTTAGCGTGAAAGAACCAACTCTCGTGTAAATCAAGTCGAGATAGTTCATGGGGAGGTAAACGGCCGAAAAAACGCATATGGCTATGAAGAAAAACCCAACCGCATACTGAAATTTACCAAGCTTCGGATAAAGACTGCCATCCTTCAGCTTTTCAAGTGTGTAGATTATATACGCCACCGGCACCAAGGCGAGAACCCAGAACATCGTTCCCATTGTGCCAGTGGTGTAGTAGTAAATGGCGCAGGAAAAGTAAATGAGAGACGCGATAAAAATTAGGTAGGAAAAAAATTTGGAAGAGTTAACCATTCAGCCACCTCCGATCACTTGGCTATGTACTGATCCCACTCGCTGTTCCACAACCCCTTTTCCTTCAAGTACATCGCCAGACCAGGATGAATGGGCATAACGCTTGGGTCAGCAGACTTTATTCCTCCAACCTGGAACTCCGCAACGTTCTTGGCGAGAGGTTCAAGCCCGGGGTCAACGTGAGCGAGTTTGTCTGAATTCTTCTCCAGAGCCTTTAGCAGACTGTAAACCGCATCTTCAGGCGTGTTCAGGCTTGTGTGGAATCCGAAGTAGAACGGGACCGCATCTGCAGTCCCCTCAATGCCCCACTTGCTCACATCAATCTCCTTCACCCCGTACTTGGCCATGATTTTCTGCTTCTCCTCGTCACTCATTTTGATTGCTACAAGCTTGTCTTTGCAGGCTATGGTCAGCTCCTGCCCCCATGTTGGCAGAGAAACCCCTGCTGTAGTGTAAAGCCCTGCTGCCACAATCGTTCCCTCTTCGAGGGCCTTGCAGACGAACTTTGAGTCAACCTCCGTGTGCTGCGGCTCCACTCCGAGAACGGCGAAGGCTCTTCTGAGGTTCAGATGGTTCATGTATCC
>DAINRD010000273.1:0-2012 GCA_036742095.1 Archaeoglobus sp.
TCCTTCTTCTTCATCTCAAGTCCTTTACCTTTACCAACTTTAAAATATTTCTCTACTAATGATTTATCTGCCTAAATAGCGGTATGATATTAGATAAATACCTAAATGCAAAAAAATTTATATAGTTCTAAGTATAAGTAAGAAATGTTGCACAGTGGGTGAATGGAGGTGAATACTTATGGTTGAAGAACTGACAGAAAAGGAGGAAAGGGTCGTTTCACTGTTAGCAGAGACAGGATTGAACAGAAATATTGCTAAAGTCATCGTTTTTCTTGCGAAGGCTGGCGAGGCCGTTTCAAGAGACATTGAACGGGCAGCAAACCTGAGACAGCCGGAGGTTAGCTTGGCAATGAAAGATCTAAAAGAATGGGGGTGGATAAAAGAGAGAGAACTGAAAAAGAAGGGCAAGGGAAGACCACTCAAGTGCTATAAACTCACGAGGGACCTCAAGGACATCGTATCAGAATTGGTTCAGAACAAGAAAGAGGAAATCAAAAAGATTGAGAAGGACCTCGAAGAGCTCGAAACCCTCGTAGGGCTAAAATAATGCTGGCAGATAAAAGAATAGGGAGAGTCTTTGCCAGATTGCACGTAAATAAGGCGTTAATAATCTGTCATGGCCTTCCCTATGAGCCAGGTTCAGTGGTTGAAAAGGGCTACTCCGAGCTTGCAAGGTACTTCTCGAGAAGGGGAACTCCAACCCTAATTTTTGATTTCTCCGGAACTGGTTTGAGTGAGGGTTTTTTCAGTCTGAAATCCTGGGTTGAGGATGTTGTTACTCTTTCTAAAGAATTTGAGGAGGTGCACATCCTCGGATACAGCATGGGAGGAAGTGTTGCTGTAAGGGCGGCGGTGGATATTGAAAACCTGAGAAAGCTCGTGGTTGTGGCATCGCCCTGCTGTGCTGAGATGTTTAATGAGAATATTCTAAAGCTTATTTACGAAAACGCGAGAATGAAGAATTTACTGAGGGGCATTGGCAGCTTTGAAAATTTCAGAAGTATATTTGTTAGAGAATTCAGCGAAATTGAGCCGATAAAGTGGATTGAGGATGTTAAAGTTGAGAAGCTTATAGTTCACGGCAGGAAAGATGAGATAGTTCCCTTTGAGAACGGCACCACGCTTTATGAGATGGCCAGGGAGCCAAAGGCCTTTGCAGAGGTGGTTGAGGGTGACCACTTTTTAAGGCAGAATGAGAAAGTTACAGCCTTAATTTCGGACTGGCTTCAGGGCAAAATAAAAGAAAAAAGAATCAGGATTTGATTTTCTCCAGTATGGCCACAATCTCCTGCCAGACCCCTTCTATATCCTTCGTTCCATCAACGTCGTAGAGTGTGCCTTTCTTTCTGTAGTACTCAATCAGCGGTTCAGTGTTCTGCCTGTAAACTCTGTACCTTTCTCTGACAGTCTCCTCCTTGTCGTCGTCTCTCTGGTAAAGTTCTCCACCACATTTGTCACACTTGTTGTCCTCTTTGGGCGGGGCGTAGATGAGGTGATAGACAGCACCGCAGTTTCTGCAAGTTCTTCTGTTTACGATTCTCTTAACAACCTCTTCTTCAGGTACTGCTACATTGATAACGCCATCAATTTTCTTATTCAGCCCTTTGAGCATCTCGTCGAGAGCTTCAGCCTGAGCCAAGGTTCTTGGGAACCCATCGAGAATGAATCCCTTCTCACAGTCTGGCTGCTGGAGCCTTTCTTTGACGATTCCAATCACAACCTCATCTGGCACAAGCTCTCCCTTATCCATGTACTCCTTCGCTTTCTTTCCGAGCTCCGTACCCTTTGCAACTGCTTCTCTCAGCATGTCCCCAGTAGAAATCTGCGGAATGCCATATTTCTCAACAACTCTCTTTGCCTGCGTTCCTTTACCCGCTCCCGGAGGACCAAGAAAAATCAGGTTCATGTGCTTGCTTTGCAGCTACACCTTTAAACTTTTTGATTTTTGTTTGCTCGGTCTCAGGGCTTTTGATTTGAATCTGATAAAGTTAAAGCTCTCGTAATCACAGCAG
>DAINRD010000274.1:0-2009 GCA_036742095.1 Archaeoglobus sp.
GGGGAGGAGCTCGACCCCAAGCAGGCCATAGTTGTGGACTACAGGCTGCCAGAAGGATACGAATATGCGGAGTTTTCAGGAGGAGTGGTTTACATCTACAAGGAGCTTGACGATGAGCTTGTGAAGGAAGCCTTCGCCAGAGAGGTCGTGAGAAGAATTCAGGAGATGAGAAAGCAGCTCGACCTCGACGTCGAGGAGTTCATTGAAACCACGGTGGAGATGGATGCCGAGCTCGTCAAAGGCTGGGAAGACTACATAAAGAGCGAGACGAGGTCACAGAAACTGATTTTCGGCGAGGCTGAAGGATACACAAGAGAATGGGACATAGAGGGTAAAAAAGTTAAGATTGGGATTAAGAGACTGAAGTAATTTCTTTTTTCTTTACTGCCTGTTCACCATCATGGGATACCTCACAACCGCAATTTTTGCATCTTTCCCGTGCTTCTCTTTTGCAATTTCCAGCGCCTCTTCCACGGTTTTAGCGTGAAGAAATCCTAAATGTTCGGCAATTTCTGGCTCCTCAATTCCCGCAACAATCACCCTCTCTGCGTGTTTCAGCCTTTTTAATGGGTATGTCGCCATTAAACCGTGCACTGGATGAAACGAAAAGGCATGGCGGTATTTCGCTATGTAATCACCATGATTGGCAAAGTAGTCCTCGTAACTCTCCATAATTTCATGGGGGTCCCTCATCTTACCAAGAATTTTCCAAACTTCTGGATAGGCTGCATGTGCCTCCAGATCCCACTGATTGGGGCAGGGGGTGGCAAGGATTACATACACTTGACAATTTTCTCTTTGTCCTCAGCATCGTGGCACTCAACTTTCAAATTCACATAATCTCCGAGAATTCTTTCCAGCTCCCACTTCCTGAACTTTCGATGGAGAGCGTTGGCACAAATAAGCTTCACATCCTTTAAGTCAACACCTCCCGCCTTCAACTCCTCGATGACCTTTTTTAGGGCCATAATCCACACCGGAGCGAAGCACGGCACTGTTGGGTCATCAAAGGCAATTGTAACCTTATACCAAGGTTTAACGATTTCTCTTATCGGTTCAATGTCAATGGGGTTTTCAATGCCCTCCTCAACCGCCTTCTCCTGATTCTCATGGGGCTCAAGCCTGGCCAAGCCGTATCCGGGTGAGATTACCTCAGCACTATCAGGAAATTCCGCTTCAACCCACTCATCGCCAAAGGGAAGAGAAAGTTTCATAAAAAATGGTTAAATTTTTAGCCCATAGATTTTTCCATTGCTGCAGTAAAACGAGTGTGTTTCTCCATGAACATGTCCTATACCTCTGAATTCACCAAAAAACTTATTATTTCCTTCTGAAGTATACAAGTCATGTCATTACGTGAAAAAGTTGAAGAGGTTGTCGAAAAAGACATAAGACCAGCTTTGATGAGAGATGGAGGTAATATTGCCGTTGTTGATGTTGATGAAACTTCTGGAACGGTCAAAGTCCAGCTTCTCGGAGCGTGTGGTGGTTGTCCGATGTCAATGATTACGCTGACGGCCTTCGTGGAAAGGTACCTCAAGGCCAAGGTTCCTGAAGTTCAAAAGGTAGTACCAGTGTAACATGATGAGGCTGGTGGAGCCGCTGGGAAAGCTCATCCTCAATGGAATTGGCTACAGTGGAGAAGGTGTGGAAGAAGGACTTTTCGGCGGATTCTGCCACTGTGGAGGAGTGATGTACCAGAAATTCTGGTTCAAAACAGATAATGAGAGCATACTTGTCTCGGAATGTGAGAAGTGCTGGAAGCACAAGGCAATGATATTCAACTCAACATCCTTTGTTGGCTGTGAGGACGTGGAGGTTCTTGGCAGATACGAGTTTGTCGAGTTCCTGAAGGAAGTCCTGAGCGAGAAGGAATTCGAGGCCTTGGTCAGGAAGGCAAATGGAGATGAATTCAATTCAATTGCCTACTCAAATGCCAAAAAGAAATTGAAAGAATTGAACATCGACCCAAGTGAGGTCCAAAATCTAATAAAATGAAGAAGAGACTT
>DAINRD010000275.1:0-2008 GCA_036742095.1 Archaeoglobus sp.
AGCAAAAACCGTAAATGCGAGAATGTATCCTCCTCTCTCTTCCAGATGTAATTTCGAACAGTGACATCTCTGTCATGTTATCTAATTCTAACACTATGTTATAAATCTTTAACGTTTCCTTCAGGAGAAGTACGACCAACTCTAAATCTCAGAATTAAAATAAAAAATGTAAATTTAGGTTAGCGCCCCTTGAACTGGGGCTTGTCCTTCCTCAGGAAGGCTGAAATTCCCTCTCTCATGTCTTCCGTTGCGAAAAGCAACCCTGCTGCAGTGCACTCCCACTCAAGACCAACGTCCATTGGCACCTCTCCGCCCTTGTTGATGAGCCTCTTGATGAGGGCCATTGAAATCGGGGCGCAGCGCTCTGCAATGTTCTTGGCGTAGTTCATTACCTCCTCCTCAAACTTGTCATCGTCGAAGACCTTGTTCACCAGCCCCCATCTTTCCGCCTCCTCCGCTGTAATCCTCTCTCCAGTTAAGGCGAGCTGCATGGCTCTGCTGATTCCAATGAGCTTGACCATCCTCTGAGTTCCGCTCCAGCCGGGCAGTATGCCCAGTCCAACTTCAGGCAATCCAAGGATGGCAGACTTCTTGGCAAGCCTTATGTCACAGTTCATCGCAATCTCCAAACCACCGCCAAGGGCGTAGCCGTTAATGGCAGCAATGACGGGCTTCGGAATCTCCCTTAACCTCGTGAAAACTCTCTCTCCTCTCCTGTTGTGCTCAAGGAAGTCAAAGGGGTGGGTTATGATGCTTCCAGCAAGGTCTGCTCCTGCGGAGAATGCCCTGTCACCAGCACCTGTGATGACGATGACCCTCGTATCCTTGTCATTCCACAGCTGCGTAATCGCCCTGTCGAGCTCATCCAGAACCTCTGGAGAGATCGTGTTAAGCCTGTCCGGTCTGTTAAGAACGAGTTTCGTTATTCCACCATCAAGCTTCTCAATCTTTATAGTTTTAAACTCGTCCTCCTTTTTTTCCTCCTTGGCCTCAGCTTTACCTGCCTTAAGCATCTCCTCAAGCTTTCCCTGCTTTAATGTCTCAGCAGGCTCGAAAATCTTCTTTCCGTACTGTTTTGCCAGCTCCTCAAGACGCTTGGCTATCTGCTCTGCACCAAACTGCTTTGCCAGCTCAAAGGGCCCGAAAGGTCTGTTGAGTCCAAGCTTAACTGCCGTGTCGATGTCCTGCGGGGTGGCAACTCCCATCTCGACGAGCCTTACTGCCTCATTTATTTCCACAAAGGTGAAGTCCATTGGGTTGACCTTGTCCGTTGCTTTGCTTGAGTCAATCTGAGGCCTGCCGGCGCTCCAGTCGTAGAATCCCTGCCCTGTCTTTCTTCCAAGCTTGTTCTGCTGAACCATCTCCTCAAGGACTTTGGGCGGCTCGTAATCGGGGCTTATGGTTTGAGCGTAGTATTTGAGGGCGTTGTAGAGAATATCTACTCCAGTGAAGTCAACAAGCTCGAATGGCCCCATCGGCAGTCCGAGCCTTCTGACCGTAGCATCAACTTCCTCCGGAGTTGCAACACCCTTCTCTAGAATCGCCATCAACAAAACGCTCGCAGGAGCCTGCACTCTATTAACTATGAACCCCGGCACATCCTTCTCCACTCTCACCGGAACCTTTCCGATGCTGTTGACGAACTCAACCAGCAAATCCATTACCTCATCGCTCGTCTTCTCCCCCCTTATCACCTCAACAAGCCTCATCAATACTGGAGGGTTGAAGAAGTGCAGGCCTGCAAACTTCTCTGGCCTTGAGGTAAAGCCGCCGAGCATTGTGATTTTCATCGTTGATGTGTTGGAGGTGAAAATGCATTCAGGCTTCGCCAATTTGTCAACTTCCTCCCAGACCTGCTTCTTTATTTCCACAACCTCTGGCACGGCCTCTATCACGAGATCAGCATCCTTAACCGCCTCCTCCAGGTCAACTGTTGGTTTGATTCTCGCCAGAACTTCTTCAGCACTCTTTATCCTTCCTTTCTGCTCCAGCTTTGCCAGGCTCTCCT
>DAINRD010000276.1:0-1997 GCA_036742095.1 Archaeoglobus sp.
CGTAAAACTCCTCCCCGTCAAGCTCAAACAGCGCGTCCTCCTCTCCCCTTTTCCGCACCACAAACGGAAATGTCTTGCAGGAGGTGGGTTTTAAATCCCTTTGCAGTGAGCAGAGCCTGCCAGACTGGAAGGGGCAAATCCCTCCAATTTTGCGAATGTAAAATCTCCCTGCTTTTTCAACCACAAAGCCAGTGTTTCTGAGCTTCAGATACTCGTAGGCTGTAAGTCTTGGTGTGTAAACTCTGCAGCACATCCCGCAGGCGTTGCAGTGCCAGGAAGCAACACGCCTCCATGGCACATGCATGTTTGATGGTTACCCTCACTGCTGATTTTGGTTTTGGTTGGCCATGAGCTTCTTGAGTGCTATGAGTGTCAGCAGTGCACCGCAGAACAGCATGGTCATGGCGAACAGATTGTCGATTATGGTGAAGTAGATGCTTTCTTCGACGGGCTGCTGAATAGGTTCTTTGCTGGTCAGGATTACGGTAATCTTCGGACGGGTGAGGTAGCGGTAGATTTCGCATATCCCGCCCAGAAAAAGAGCCACGCCGATGGACAGGATAATTTTCACGAAAAGCCCGTCGCCGTCAACAACTTTTCTGAATTGACTGTGTAATTCTCATGTTGCTGAATACTGGAACGATCAGGCAGTGAAATCTCGACCCTGGATAATTTGATTGTCGCATTTAACTTACCTTCTGGAACGTCGGGGACAAGAATTCCTGCCTTTTCGACCATTATAGCATCGGCAGGAATTCCCAACTTTTCGGCGAGTGCTCTGATTCTCTCCAGGAGTGTACCGTTTATCTCTGTCACACCGATAAACACTTTATTTCTCTGCACTTCAGGCCCCACCATGGATAAATACTTGCCAAGAAAGGCATCCTTGCTCATTTCGTCAAAGATTGCATTCTTCCACCTGTAAAGCTGGCTGTAGCTGTATTTCCCTTTGACAACCACCACGTTTTTACCGGCATAGCTTTTCGCTGCCCTCTCGTCAGTCCCAACAACAAACACTATACCTCTGTCTGCGTCTATCCACTCTCCACCGTAGTACGGCGAGTCTCTTCCCAGATTCTGCAGCTCAATCGCCTTCTTCGCTGCGGAGTAGTAGTCCGAACGCTCTACGCTGTCAACGTCGATGCAGAGCCACCAGTCCATAAGCTCCCGTTTCTTCACCCACTTTCCGTTCTCGAAAACATAGAACTCCTCCATATGACTTTCGCCGCAGAGCGACCTATTTACCTTCAGTTCTTCAATAGTCGGTATCGCGCTGCCCACTGCAATGGCTCCCAGTATGAGTACGCATGCCAGCACGACTCTAAGCATAAAGACATTTAGAGCTGTCATTTATCAGACTTGTGTAAACGTTCGGTTGCAGCCTAACAATGGCTTTAACGAAAAGTTTAAGCCTTTGTTAAGCAATATTCGGGTGTAAATCGAAATTCAACCCCCGGGTGGTCGAATGAAGGACGAGTTCAGCTCCATACTAACATCCCCGCGAGTTCTGGAGCTTCTTGAGATGCTGGATGGTGAAGTTGAAAGGGGAGCTTTGAGCAAGACGATGGGGCTCACAAAGTCACACTTAGCCCAGCTTTTGAAGAGGTGCGAGGAACTCGCAATTATCACGAGAAAGGAGGATAAAATTTACCTCACCGCAAAGGTAAAAGCCGTTAAGAAGTTTTTGAGCGTCATAGAAGGCTACGGAAAGTTCTTGGAGGTTTTTGGGAAGTACATGAACGTTTATTCGCTTGATGACATACCGTATTGGCTGGTTGCAAGACTTTACGAGCTGAGAGACATAAAGGTAGTTGAGCGAAAAGAGGACTTTCTCAGCCCTCACAAAGAATTTATCGAGGGAATTGCAAATTCTGAGGAGATTTACGGCTATGCAACGGTTCTGTTCGATGAATATATAGATTTCTTCCTCCGGATGGCGGAGGATGGGAGGAAGATAGAAATAATCGTAAGCAAAGAGATACTGGACAGAATCCTGA
>DAINRD010000277.1:0-1994 GCA_036742095.1 Archaeoglobus sp.
TAAGGGCCGAGGTGCCCAAGTTAAAGAGGTGATAGCTTGATAAGGAAGATTGACCATGTTGGTGTTGCAGTAAAGAGCCTTGAAGAAGCTGTTAAAACCTATGAAGCTCTGGGCTTTGAGGTTGAGGAAATTGAGGAGGTGGCGGAGCAGAAGGTCAGAGTTGCGATGCTTCCTGCTGGTGAGAGCAGGGTAGAGCTTTTGGAGGCAACTTCTGAAGACAGCGCCATAGCCAAGTTCATCTCATCGAGAGGAGAGGGAATACACCACATCGCCATTAACGTTGAGAACATCGAGGAGGCGTTGAATAAAGCCAAAGAGGCTGGACTGAGGCTTATCGACGAGAAGCCCAGAATTGGAGCGGGCGGGAAGAAGGTGGCCTTTGTCCATCCGAAAAGCACGCACGGTGTTTTGCTGGAGTTTGTAGAGGGCTGAGGGGGTAAGATGAGAAAAGAGCTTGTTGAGGATCTTTACAGAAAAAAGGAGAAAATAAAGCAGATGGGAGGCAAGGAGAGGATAGAAAAGCAGCACGAGCAGGGGAAGCTGACGGCAAGGGAAAGAATTGAGCTTCTGCTCGACCCGGGGAGCTTTGTTGAAATCAACCCCTTTGTGGAGAAGAGGAACACAGACTTCGGACTTGACAGAATGGATTTGCCTGCTGATGGGGTTGTTACGGGCTACGGAACTGTCGATGGCAGACCCATTGCAGTCTTTGCTCAGGACTTTACCGTGATGGGAGGCAGCTTGGGAGAGATGCACGGCTTCAAGATTGCCTACATCCTCGACTTCGCTATGAAGCTCGGAATTCCAGTTGTGGGGCTGAATGACAGCGGTGGAGCGAGGATTCAGGAGGGTGTTGATGCCCTCAAGGGCTACGGGGACATCTTCTACCGCAACACTCTGGCGAGCGGGGTTATACCGCAGATAAGCGTGATAATGGGGCCTTGCGCTGGAGGAGCGGTTTACAGCCCCGCAATCGGTGATTTCATTATCATGACCAAGAATCCGAACTGCTACATGTTCATCACCGGCCCTCAGGTGATTAAGACTGTAACAGGCGAGGAAGTTTCCGCCTTTGATTTAGGAGGGTGGCAGGCCCATGCGATGAAAAGCGGTAACTGCCACCTCGTTGCTGAGGATGATAGAGATGCGATGATGCTGGTGAGGAAGCTTCTCAGCTATCTGCCGTTAAACAACATGGAGGACCCGCCTGTTGTGAAGACTGGCGACGACCCTGCCCGATTAACGCCTGAAATTTATGAAGTATTGCCCGGCGACCCGCAGAAGCCCTACGACGTGAGGGATGTGATAACTGCAGTGGTTGACAATGGAGAGTTGCTGGAAATCCATCCCTACTACGCCCCCAACGCTGTAGTGGGATTTGCGAGGATTGATGGGAGAAGCGTGGGGATTGTTGCCAACAATCCGAGGCACTTCGCCGGCTGTTTGGATGTTGACAGCAGCGACAAGATTGCGAGGTTCGTGAGGTTCTGCGACGCCTTCAACATCCCCATAATCACCTTTGTTGACGTTCCGGGCTATCTGCCTGGCGTGCAGCAGGAGTATGGAGGGATTATTAGGCACGGAGCCAAGGTTCTGTATGCCTACAGCGAAGCCACAGTCCCGCTTGTCACTATTATCCTGAGAAAGGCCTATGGAGGGGCATATCTGGCTATGGGGAGCAAGCACCTTGGAGCTGACATTGTCTATGCCTATCCAACTGCTGAAATTGCGGTCATGGGGCCTGAGGGAGCTGCAGAGATAGTCTTCAGGAAGGAGATTAAAGCTGCAGAAGACCCGAAGGCCATGAGGGAGGAGAAGATAAGAGAGTATAGAGAGAAGTTCGCCAATCCCTACAGGGCTGCGGCCCGCGGCTATATAGACGACGTGATAGACCCCAAATACACCAGAGTTAAGGTCGTCTCAGCTTTGAGAGTTCTGGAGAGCAAGAGGGAGAAGCTTCCACCCAAGAAGCATGGCAACATCCCGCTCTGAGG
>DAINRD010000278.1:0-1986 GCA_036742095.1 Archaeoglobus sp.
CGTCACCTATGGAAACGGTGATTCTTGAGCTGCTCACCGAAAGCTCTGCATAGTAAGCTTTCTTCTCAAGAAAAACCGTTCCGAGGTCGTTTGTCCTGCCGCCCCTTACCTTAACGTCCCTCATCGTCTTCTCGTAGTATCCACCCTTCTCGATTTTCAGGTCGTAGGTGCCGGGCTCAAGCTCGAAAATTGCCTCTCCATCACCGGAGGTGAAGAAGGTCTCGTTTCCAGCTGTGATTCTGGCTGAGGCAACTCCTTCTCCATCCTTGTCAACAACTCTGAGCCTAACCTCCCCCTTCTCCCCTGCGTGACTTTCCTTCACAAAAACTTCAAACTGCTTGGTTTGAGAGCCGAGATGCAGTGTAACCGCATACTTTCCCACATCAGCATTTGAGTCTATATCAACTTGAACTCTCAGCTGCTTCCCGCCTTCTCCAACTACCGTCCTGTAAACCTCCACATCACCGTCGTAAAACCTGCACTCCCAGCCTTTGGGAGCATCACAGCTCAAATCAACCTCTAACGGCGAGTTAAGAGTGTTCTCCAGCAGTGCGTTAACCTCAATCACGTCTCCTCCTTCAGCAACGATGCCCGTGTTGTCGAGGGAAATTCGCAAAGGCTTCTCTGGAAGCTCGACGTTCACCGTAACCCCTGCACTGCCATCTGCGTAGAGATAAAGGTAGTAACGCCCCGGCTTTTCCGGAGCGAAAAATTTGAAGGTTAAATCTGCCGACTCGCTGGAGTTCAGCCTTAGGGAATTAACCCTCTGCCCGTTGTAGTAGAAATAGCCCTCAACTTTTCCATACCAGAAACTGTAGCTCAGGTGAAAGGTGCTTTCATTCTCCTCGTCATTTTTCACGGTGAGGGGGATGGAGACCTCTTCTCCAGGGGCGGCAGTTACATCTCTTATTTCACACTCAATCGAGCCAACAAGGAGTGCTGCAATTGCAGCTAAGAGAAAAAAACTGAAAATTTTCATAGTTCCTCCCTCGTGAACCTGACGTAAGTTAGAGTAAACAGCACGAGAGGCAGTATGACGAAAGACAGGGCGTTTTTGGTTGTGTCCGTTGGCTGGAAGGGCATAAATTCTGAAGATGTTGCGAAGGAGCTTACGAGGGTTGTGTAGCTGTTTTGGGGCGAAATCAGCAAAATTGTCTGGGTAACCTCCTGAACTCTTCTGAAGTACCACTTGCTCTCCTCCTCATACTTCTTCCATTCTGGGGATTCAATGACATTCTCGTCAACCTTTTCAAAGTCAACCGGCGGCTGAGGAGCTGGACCGGCTAAGGTGCTGGCGAGGAAGTAGGCCATTATCGGCACGAAAATAGCCAGCATGACGAAAAGTGTTAGGGAAACCGTTAATGAGGTAGTGGAGCTTTTGAAGAGTGCTGAGAAGAACAATCCGATGGAAAACATGGTGAAAAGATATGCAATTGTTGCCAGAATGAATTTCGCAATCAAGCCTGCATCGCCTAATGTTGGAATGTAGCCGTAAAAGGCCGAAACTCCGATAATGAACGTGACTGTAACGAGGACAATGACGCAGATTGCAGCAAGGGCTGCAATTGCCTTTCCCACAACTATTTCATCCCTGAAAACTGGGTGGCTGAGCAGCGTTCTTAAAGTTCCACTCTCCTTCTCCCTCGAAATCATGTCGAAGCCTATTGCCAGCCCTAAAATCCCTCCGACAAAAGCTATCGTTTGCGAGCCGAGAAATCCAAAAACTGACCTGATGCTGATCGTCGAGAACTGGCCCACTTGAGACACAAAGAGCAGGTAAGTGAGCAGCATGGCTGCAAGCAGAGCTAAAAACCTCTTGCTGGTTACAATATCCGAAAACTCCTTTTTTGCTATAATCAGAGCCTTCATTCTCCCACCAGAGTGAGGTAAATCTTCTCAAGGCTTGGCTCCCTCAGAGAGAGCTCTTTAACAACAAAACCGTGCTCAAAGAGTGTGCGGGAAATTTCCACTCTGCAGTCCGATTCA
>DAINRD010000279.1:0-505 GCA_036742095.1 Archaeoglobus sp.
AGAACAGCTGGGAGGAAATTGGGGAGCTGAAGCTTCAGTGATTTATTTATTTTGCATAGTAATTACCGCTGGTATAACCCCTACAACCCCTCACAGGTAGACTGCTCAATTAACTTCACAGTCTACCACGTCGGCTTCGTTAACGCTATAACCGCCATAAGGTGGGCTGCTGAACAGGGCGGGTTCGATAAGGTCGTCATTGCAGGTTCAAGTGCTGGGGGATATGGAACGATTGTCCACTCCTACTACGCGAGGGAAATCTTCGGAAAGCCCATTTTGGCGATAGACGATGCGGGGTCGGGATTGAAAGTAAACGGCACCGCAAGACCAATGTTCACTATTGAGGTTCTCAATGGAACGTGGGGAGCCTACGCTAATCTCCCCGACGGTGCCCGGGAATTCCTTGGGGACAGGGACCCAATCTTCTTCGTTGACTACTTCCTTGACCGCTACCCCGACAGCAGGTTTGCCCTCTACGAGGACCAGATGGATTACATAATTGGAG
>DAINRD010000279.1:515-1964 GCA_036742095.1 Archaeoglobus sp.
AACGGCTACAGTGAGGAGCAGTTCAGGAATTTGCTGCTTACGAAGACATGCGAAATAAAGGCCAAGCACAGACACAACTTCTTCAGATATCTGCCCTTCGGAACCGAACATACCATTCTTGCCTATCCATGGTTTTACGAAAAGAACATCCACAACTATCAGGTTTACGAGTGGGTCTGGGATTTGATCAGGGGGAAGAAGAGGGATGCAGTTGAGCTGAACGGTGTCAGAGGTATCTACCTTGCATGCCCGCCTGGAATTTTCGCCAGATAATTTTTTACCTTTCCAATATTTTTACCAATAAATCCCTGTCCGCTTCCGTTTTCACGCAGAAACCGCAGTAGTGCGTTCTCGAAGCCTCGTAGCCGAGCTTTTTGAGCTCTTCAACAACATTATCAGTTGGTGGGAGAGTGAGGGAGTGGATTTTTGCCAGTGCTGGAAGGCTGTAGGCAGTTGGAACATCTTCTTCAGCCAATAATTTTTCAAGAAATTCCCTCAGCTTCCCCTCAGCCTTTCCTGCAACCTTCTCGGCAAACTCCCTCTGCTTCAGCTCTCCCAGCCAGATGGGACCGATTAAGCTGAATTTCCCACCGCAGTCACACCTCTCCGCCCCTTCCCCCATTCCCCGCACCTTTTTCCTCAGGCAGGCGCTGCAGTAAGCTAAGTAGCCCATTTTCCCGTAAACCCTTGCCGACATTGCTGTGGACTTCTTTATTTTGAAGTGAACCCTGTAGTAGTGCTCCTTTACCCACGATATGAGCGGAAACAAAGCTTTCTCGTATTTCGCTGCTTCCCTCACAGCAAAGCCAATCAGCATCCTCAGCCCCACTTCGTGGTAAACGTCTGTTTTCACCGCAAAAGCTCCGTACTTCTTAAGACCAGAGTTCGTGGCGCTCCCGCATAAGGCAGCGGTGTCGGTTGCGGTAACGCTCAGATACTTCTTGGCTGAGAAGCAGGCTGAATCGATGAAGGGCGCTGGAGAGCCAAAGGGGTCAATATCCACGTGCTCAAAAGCCCTCTGCCTCATCACCGCTGCCGCATCGCCGTTAATAACCTCCCCGCTTACACCATTTACCCTTAAATTCTCCTCTATAACCTTCACGGCCTTTGGGCTTACGTCGTTGAAAACGGCTGTCTTTCCAGCCTCAAGCATCGCCCTTATTCCCCTTATCCCGCTTGCCGAGAGGGCGTCGAAGTATTCCTTGGAGTCCATTGTTGCAAAAACAAGCACGTCTAAATCTCTGCAGAACCTCATCCTCGGATTGTAAAAAACTCCTTCAACCTTAACCCTCGCCCCTCCCTCCTCAACTTCCATCCTACCCCTCGAAGATTCCCGTAATCTCCTCAGCTATCCTGTTCCTGTTATTTTCGTCGATAACGTAAACCCTGAACTCCCTCCTGATTCTGTCCAGCAGTCTGTGCCTTGATTTGAGGTGAATGGTGAAGAGC
>DAINRD010000280.1:0-1940 GCA_036742095.1 Archaeoglobus sp.
GGCCTGGACTCGTCATTGGAAAGGGTGGAAGGAGAATCAAGGCTTTGACAGAGAAGCTGAAGGACTTCGGAATCGAGAATCCGCAGGTCAGCGTTGATGAAGTGGAAAAGCCTGAGTTCAACGCTCAGCTGATGGCTTCTTTGCTCGCAAGAGCCTTGGAGAGGGGATGGTACTTCAGAAGGGCTGGCTACAGGTTCCTTTACAGAATTATGGAAGCTGGGGCAAAGGGATGCGAGATTGAAATCAGCGGAAAGCTTGTCAGTGAGAGGGCAAGAACTGAGAAGTTCGTTGCAGGGACAATTATCCACACCGGCGACCCGGCAGAGAGCATGGTTCAGAAGGGCTTTGACATAGCCATCAAAAAGCTCGGAGTTCTGGGAGTTAGTGTGAGAATTATCCCGCCTGACGTAACTCTGCCCGACGAGTTTGAGGTTAAGGATGTAAATGTTGAGCGGCTGAGGGGTGAAAGCGGTGAAGATGAAGGAGATAAGGGAGATGAGCAGGGAGGAGAAGCTCAAGAGGCTGAGGGAACTGGAGCTTGAACTTCTCAAGCTCAGAACCCTCGTGAGGAGCGGTGGTGCAGTGGAGAACCCGGGAAGAATCAACCTCATCAGGAAAGACATTGCGAGGCTGAAGACGGCACTATGCGAGGAAGGCTACAGGGTGTAGAGTTGATAGCCAGGGACTGGATCGGGCTTACGGTGGAAGTGGTGGAGAGCTGCAACGAGAGTGAAGTGGGGATGAAGGGAGAAGTGGTTGATGAGACTCAGAACACGCTCAAAATAATGACTGAAAAAGGTTTAAAAGTCGTGGCGAAAAGGGGTAGAACCTTCAGGGTGTGGTATAAGGGTAAAATCATGCGGATAAATGGAAATCTGATAAATTTCAGGCCGGAGGATAGGATAAAGAGAGGATTGCTCATGCTGAAGAGGGCGAAGGGTGTGTGGATATGAGAGATATCGGTATTGACGTGAAACCTCCTGAAAGGGAATGTGAGGATGAAAACTGTCCGTTTCACGGAACGCTTTCAGTGAGAGGGCAGTTGCTTCGCGGGAAGGTTGTGAAGGTTTACGGTAAAACTGCAGTGATTGAAAGAGAGCTCATCAGATACGTAACAAAATTCGAGAGGTACATGAAGAAGAGGTCAAAGCTTCACGCTCACAATCCTGGATGCATCAGGGCGAGGCCGGGAGATATTGTAACTATCGGAGAGTGCAGGCCGATTAGCAAGACGAAGAGCTTCGTGATTTTGGAGGTGGTTGGCAATGAGGGCAATAAGAGCTGAAATTCCGAGAGCTCTGCCAACAGGAGCAAGGCTAGTCTGTGCTGACAATACGGGAGCGAGGGAGCTTGAAATCATTGCAGTTAAGGGATACAAGGGTGTCAGGAGAAGATATCCCGCTGCGGGTGTGGGGGACATAGTGATCGTAACCGTCAAGAAGGGAACTCCCGAAATAAGGAAGCAGGTGCACTATGCAGTCATAGTGAGACAGAGGAAGGAGTACCGCAGACCTGACGGAACGAGGGTGAAGTTTGAGGACAATGCGGCAGTTATAACCAACGAGAGGGGAGAACCGAGAGGTTCGGAAATCAGGGGTGCAGTCGCGAGAGAGGCTGCAGAGCGCTTTAGCAAGATTGGTACCATTGCATCCGTAATCGTGTGAGGTGGTGAAAATGGCAGTTCCCAAATCAAAGCAGCCAAGGAAGCAGAGAAGGTGGCTTTACAAGACTGCCAAACTTCACGAGAGGCACAAACTTCTTCACGCCACACTTTCCAAGGACCTGAGAAAGAAGTACGGAAAGAGGGCAATCAGAGTGAGGAAGGGTGATAAGGTTAGAGTCATGAGGGGACAGTTTGCCGGACATGAGGGAAGGGTGCTTGAGGTTGACATGAAGAGGTGCAGAATAACGGTTGATGGCGTTACTGTCACCAAGGCTGA
>DAINRD010000281.1:0-1054 GCA_036742095.1 Archaeoglobus sp.
CAGTTGCAGCATGCATAAGGGCGAAGAGAAAATTGAGAGACTTTGTGGAGTCTGCGAGAAGATGCACTTCATCAAGAACAATGTTAGATAAAGCCACCGAGGCCTGAGAAAAAAGATAATGGCCGAGGGAGCCTGAAGATGTTCCATCCCAGTATTTTACCGCCTTATCAAGGTCTTCTGGAGGAATGCCGAAAAGCGTCAGGGCGAGGGTATCGATGGTTGTTAGGGTGACGGGCTTAATCAGGTAAGGGGAGTCGGGATTGTACATGTACCTCTTTCCTATTTTGTTGCCAAAAAGGTCTTTAAACTTGTTATACTGGTCCTCAAGGAGCGTTCTGAGCGGGAAAGCTATTATTGATTTAAGCTCCTCTTGTAAAGAGTATGCAGCAATAGTGGCAGAAATCGTGGACTTTCCGTAGCCTGTTGGGGCCTCAATAACAAAGATGTTCCCGTCCCAATTTTTTTCAATTTCTCTGATGGCGTGGGCAATGAAGGGTCTTTCGTCTCTGCCTCCAAACCATTTTTCCACAATCTCTCCGTAAATTTCAGATAGCGTTACCATGGTACCTCTTTCACAATATTGAGATACTGACCTGCCCTATTCTTCTCCCTTCCGTCACTGCTGTTCTTGAGCTTTGAGTGTGCATTGCTGAGCTCCCTCAAAAAACCAAACCATCCCTGCAGGTCGCCAAGAATCACGAACCTGTAAAGCATCTGGATTGCCTTAAGAACGTTGTCAGCCTCGCTGTACTTGTTTTTGGTGTTGAGGCTTGCAAGGGCTGAGGGAACTACGCCCAGTGTAACTGCCCTTCGCAACCTCTCAGAGAATTTTAAGGGGTCTCTGAAGTACTTTTTGGCTGTTTCGTAAAAAGCTGGATTTCTGTAAACTGTTATGGGTATTTGCTCGTAAATCTTGTAAGTTTGGCCTTCGTGGGCAATCTTGAAAAGTGTGAGGGATATTTTGTTAAGGTTTTCCGTCTCCATGAGCTTCTGCAGCTCGAGGTTTAGAGATATTTCAATGAGCAAAAGCTCGTTAAACGTTGTCCTCCTTAAA
>DAINRD010000281.1:1064-1906 GCA_036742095.1 Archaeoglobus sp.
GTAGTAGCTCTGCTGTTGCTGCCTGACGTTGGTCACGAAAGAGGAGTAGATTCCCAGCAGCGCGAGGAGAGCAACCTCCTTTGAGAGGTAAAAGGTTAGCTGCTGAGAGGTGTAGGGGGTGTCGAGGGAGGAGAAGCCGGTGTATCTGTCAACTTTGAGGAGTTGTGGTGCCGCAATACCGTCGGATTTGCTGTTTATATCCATGAAAACGTCTTTTCCCTTTATATTGAGATGGATTTCCGACTCATCTTTGGTGGAGATTTTATCCCTGTGCTCCTTAAGTAAAGCGATGAGGTCGTAGTAGGTTTTTCTGCTTTTTACCCCACCTATCCCAAAAGTTTCGAAGATTTTGGCGTTAATGTTATCATTTCCAGACATTACAATCCGAATTTCGCCCACTCTTTCATCATCAAAAGTTTCAAGAGCCTTTGAAATGGATTCAATCAAGAGCTCTCCGTTTTCAAACTTTGCAAGCTTTTTTCCAGAGAGGTAAAGAAGGCTTTCGTAAATCAGTTGGCTTAAAAAGGTCGAGTCTGGAGGCAGCGAGAGTTTCACTTTGAGCATCTACCAATCACCACCTCTCCGCCAGCCTCGTAGGCTTTGAAGTCGCCCCCCACCTCTACCAAACATTCGGGCGTTGAAAATATGGAGGTCATAATGGGAATTCTGTAGAGCACCGCCTTCTTCCCAGAGATGTAGCTCATTAGGGGGTTTTCCTTCTCTGAATACTTCACCTCAAAAGGATTCAGATAAACCTCAAACTCCCATCTCTGGCTCAGGATTCCCCTGAGTTCCACACCGTCCTCTGCGGGAAAGCTGTAATCTGTTGAAATAAGACCATC
>DAINRD010000282.1:0-1903 GCA_036742095.1 Archaeoglobus sp.
CTACCTCGTCAATCACCTCTTCGATTAATTTCCTGTCCTTGATTTTTTGGTATGTAAGAGTGACGTGGTATGCCGTATTGAGAATCTCATCTATTTTTTCAGCGATTAGAAAAATGTTAGGTCTCATATATGGTAGAAAGGCCCCATCGTAAATTTCAGAGCTGATCAATCTCCTCAGCTCGTCTCCGTCCTTCTCGATTCTCGAAACCTCTTCGAGGTATTTGTAATTATTCTCCAAGATACCTTTTCTGAGGTTTTCGCAGGCTGAGAAGGTAAGTCCAACCATCTTTTGCAGGTAGTCTACTACCCTTTCCTCAGCCCTCATAACAACCTCCTTGTGAGATAAGCCGCCATTATGTCTATTAGCGCTACAACCCCGACGATCTTATCTCCTTCCTTAACGAAGACTCTTGCTATGTTGAATCTCTCCATCAAATTCAATACGTGTTCCACTCTCATGTTTTTTTCAACAGTAATCAGAGGTTTCGAGCAGATTTCTCCAACCTTTATTTTCTGCGGATCCAAATTTTTTGAAAGGCATTTGTATACTATATCTCTTACAGTAACGACCCCATAGGTATCTTTTTCATCCTTCGGCTTCACGATAACTGATCTTATTCTTTTATTGACAATTTTCTCTATTGCTTCAAGAACAGAGGCTTCAGAATCAATGTATTCCACTCTCTTGTTCATAACTTCAGCAACTTCCATGTATTAAACTTTTTTTTGTAATTTTATAAAGCTTTACAAACTATTATTCACTTTTAATGTTTGATTTTAGTGAATCAGAGGTTTGCAGGTTTCTTTGACTTTGATTGTTATATCAGCGGAGGAGACGAAGTCTTTCGTCATAACATCTTTCTATTTCAATTTCATCTTTCTTAAGAATATTTGCTTATATTATTGTCGTTCGGTATGATTTCAACCAGTCAGCGGATTGTAACCTCATCCCTGCTCTAACTTTCAATCCCGTTTTGGTCTGATTTCAACCGTCAGTAATTTTTCGTCTGTATTTCGAATTCAATTCATTTTCTTTTGCTTTGCAACCTCGCTCGGCACTTAATAAAACCTTATCTTTGATAAAACCTTAATTACCCTCACATCCAGCAGGAATCATGTTCAACCCCAAGGCCATCGCAGTGGACATTGACGGCACCCTGACCGACAGAAAGAGAGCTCTGAACTGCAGGGCTGTCGAGGCTCTCCGCAGGGTAAAAATTCCTGTGATTCTGGCTACTGGAAACATCTCGTGCTTTGCGAGGGCCGCAGCGAAGCTGATTGGAGTCTCGGACGTGGTAATCTGCGAGAATGGAGGAGTGGTGAGGTTCGAGTACGATGGGGATGACATTGTTCTGGGGGACAAAGGGAAATGCATTGAGGCTGTAAAGGTGCTGGAAAAACACTTTGAGGTTGAGCTGCTTGACTTTGAATACAGGAAGTCGGAAGTGTGCATGAGAAGAAGCTTTGACATCGACGAGGCAAGAAAGCTCATTGAGGGGATGGGAGTTAAACTTGTGGATTCAGGCTTTGCTTACCACATCATGGACGCTGATGTCAGCAAGGGCAGGGCTCTGAAGTTCGTTGCCGAGAGGCTGGGTTTCAGCCCAGCAGAGTTTGCGGTTATCGGCGACTCGGAGAACGACATAGATATGTTCAGAGTTGCCGGCTTTGGAATTGCTGTTGCGAATGCCGATGAGAGGCTGAAGGAGCATGCGGATTTGATTACACCATCACCAGACGGCGAGGGAGTTGTTGAGGCGTTGCAGTTTCTGGGGTTGCTGTGAGCCTCCTGAACTCTCCCCTGCCAGTGAAAAGCATGACAGCCTCTTTCACAAGCTCAGTAATAATCGGTTTTGTATCCCGTTTTATTTTCAGATTGGGGCAGAAGGTGTCGGCATATACG
>DAINRD010000283.1:0-1879 GCA_036742095.1 Archaeoglobus sp.
GTGTTGACGGTAACAAAATCTCCCGCGTCGCTAAAGAGGTTGATAGGGGGGAAATTGAGATTGACGCTTCTGGAAGCATAGTTTTACCCGGAATTTTCAACGCCCACACTCACGCCGCGATGACTCTGCTGAGGGGCTATGCCGAGGGATTACCGCTAAGGCAGTGGCTTGAGAAGGTGTGGGAGGTTGAGGCAAGGCTCGACGAGAAGGCCGTTTACTGGGGAACGATGCTGGCGTGTGTTGAAATGCTGAAGTCGGGCGTAACGGCCTTTGCGGACATGTACATCCACATGGATGCTGTTGCAGAAGCTGCCGGAGAGGCAGGGATGAGGGCTGTTCTCGGTTACGGTATGGCTGACAGGGGGGATGAGGAGAGGGCGAAGAAAGAGCTTGAAATCGGTCTTGAATTCGCTGAGAAATGGAGTGGCAGCTTTGAAGGCAGAATTACAGCTACTTTAGCTCCTCACGCTCCTTACACGTGCTCACCCGAATTTTTAAGAGATGTGGCAGAAGTTTCGGGAGAGAGGGGACTTATCAAGCACATCCACGTCTCCGAGACGCTCTGGGAGGTTAGAGAGGTAAGGAAAAATTACGGAATGAGGCCTGTGGAACTGCTCCACTCTATTGGCTTTCTCGATTCCAGAACGGTGATTGCTCATGCGGTCTGGCTCTCTGACAGGGAAATTGAGATTCTGGCAAAGGAAGGTGTTAGCGTTGCCCACTGCCCCACCAGCAACTTGAAACTTTCCTCAGGGATTGCAAGAACGTCAGAGCTTCTTGAGGCGGGAGTTAACGTGGCAATTGGCACCGATGGTGCTGCAAGCAACAACATGCTGAGCGTGCTGTCAGACGCCAGACTGGGAGCTTTGCTTCAGAATCTCAGGAGAAAAAACCTCAGTCCCGTGGAGTGGCTTAAAATGTCCACAGAAAATGGATACAAAGCCTACAACCTAAAAGGGGGAAGAATAGAGGAAGGTATGATGGCAGATATCGTTGTTCTTCAGAAAGGTTTCCGAAATTATCCCCTTCACGACCCTTCTGCAGTCCTTTTTGTCGAAAACTTGGCAAGCTGTGTCGTCGTAGATGGAAAAATTGTCATGGAGGATGGAATTCTCGTAAACTTGGATGAGGATAGGACATTGGGCAAATCAGAGGAATTTGCCTGGAAGCTGGTTAACTGAGTAACTTACATTGATAGGAGAAAATTTTAATTATTTGTGTTGTCCACATTATCATAATGTTGAAACTTAGGCGAAAAAAGCACGAAGACGAGGAGGCTGAGAAGGAAGCAAAAGAACTCGATGATTACGAGAAAGAAGCTTTAGAGGCAATAGAGGAGGCAAAAAAGAAAGAAAAGGTACTTAAGACAAAGAAAGAGAAGAAAAAGGTAATTGGGAGGGAGAAAAGAAGAGAATACAGTGTAGAAGAGCATGGAGAGCTTGTGGAATTCTCGCCACCCGTCGGATGGAGTGTCGTAGAGGAATACTGGATTATGGAGCCATACTGCAAGGTTTACATCATTTACAACGAAGAAGAGCAGGAGTACCGCTATCAGGTTGTAGAACCGAGGTTGAATCCTTACGAAGCGGAAGTTTATGGCTACCTTTCTTTACTTCTAAAAGATAAATTGGAGGAGGAGTTTTTTGAGGACGAAAAGTTACCAAAGGAGACCATATTGAAGGAGGCTTTCGACGATTTAATTGATGATGTTGGCTTCAAAATCGACGATAAGTCTTACTACAAGATATGGTATTACATTATCCGAGATTTTCTCTACTACGACAAGATAACACCTCTGATGTTCGATACAATGCTTGAGGATATCTCATGCAATGGAGTTCAGAAGTACATCTACATCTTCCACCGCAAGTACACAAAC
>DAINRD010000284.1:0-1870 GCA_036742095.1 Archaeoglobus sp.
AAAACTCCCAGCAGCGAAACACCTTTCTTCTTCCGAAATAAATCATCAACATACCAAAAATCATTTAAGCCATTCAGAATGGAGATGACGATGTTCTGACCGCAGCCCCCTTGGAGGCATTACGCCATAAAGATGAGGTGGTGAAGGATTGAATAAAAATTATAACAGATCAATTCGGAATACTGCAATAGACAATCTCTACCAAAAAACTTATATAGAAATACCAATCCACCAATTTCTGCAATAGGAGGTGATGTAAAATGGCAACGTTACAGGGTCAGCCTGTGCTGATATTGAGGGAAGGAACCCAGAGAACTGTAGGCAGAGATGCCCAGAGAATGAACATACTGGCTGCAAGAGTTATTGCTGAGGCTGTAAGGAGCACTCTTGGCCCAAAGGGAATGGACAAGATGCTTGTGGACAGCCTGGGGGATGTTGTTATTACAAACGATGGAGTTACGATTCTCAAGGAGATTGACGTTGAGCACCCGGCAGCAAAGATGATAATAGAGGTTGCGAAGACACAGGACAATGAGGTGGGGGATGGTACCACTACAGCCGTAGTGATTGCCGGAGAGCTGCTGAAGAGGGCTGAGGAGCTGCTTGACCAGGAGATTCATCCTGCAATAATCGCCAACGGTTACAGATATGCCGCAGAGAAAGCCCTTGAGGTTTTGAATGAAATTGCCATCCCAATCAGCAAGGATGACGACGAGATTCTCAAGAAAATTGCCTCAACTGCAATGACGGGCAAGGGCGCAGAGGTGGCTCTGGACAGGCTTGCCGAAATATCGGTGAAAGCCGTAAAGATGATTGCAGAGGAGAAGAACGGTGAGTTTGAGGTTAACACTGACTACATCAAGATTGAGAAGAGGCAGGGAGGAAGCATTGAGGAGACTGAGCTGGTGGATGGCATTGTCCTCGACAAAGAAGTTGTACATCCGGGAATGCCCAAGAAGGTTGAGAATGCAAAGATTCTGCTCCTCGACTCAGCTCTGGAGGTTAAGGAGACTGAGATTGACGCCAAGATCAGAATCACCGATCCTGAGAAGCTACAGAAGTTCATTGAGCAGGAGGAGGCAATGCTTAAGGAAATGGTTGACAAGATTGTCAATGCAGGAGCCAACGTGGTCTTCTGCCAGAAGGGCATCGATGATCTGGCACAATACTACCTCGCAAAGGCTGGCGTGCTTGCCGTGAGGAGAGTGAAGAAGAGCGACATGGAGAAGCTGGCCAAGGCAACAGGAGCAAAGGTTCTTACAGATCTGAGGGACATCAGCAGCGAGGACCTCGGTGAGGCTGCTCTTGTTGAGGAGAGGAAGGTCGGCGACGAGAAGATGGTCTTCGTTACAGGATGCAAGAACCCCAAGGCAGTCACGATTCTTGTGAGAGGCGGAACAGAGCACGTCGTTGAGGAGATTGCCAGAGGTATTGAGGATGCGGTGAGGGCAGTTGCCTGCGCAGTTGAAGACGGCAAGGTTGTCGTTGGCGCTGGTGCTCCAGAAATCGAGGTAAGCCTGAAGCTGAGGGAGTGGGCGCCTTCACTCGGCGGCAGGGAGCAGCTGGCAGTTGAGGCTTTTGCCACAGCCCTCGAAATCATCCCGAGAACGCTGGCAGAGAACGCTGGTCTCGACCCGATTGACGTTCTCGTTGAGCTCAAGGCTGCCCACGAGAAAGGTCAGAAGTATGCTGGAGTTGACGTAGACACTGGCAAAGTAGTGGACATGAAGGAGAGAGGCGTCTTCGAACCTCTTAGAGTCAAGACGCAGGCCATCGGCTCCGCCACTGAGGTTGCGGTGATGATTCTGAGAATCGACGACATCATCGCTGCCAAGGGACTTGAGAAGGAGAAGGGCGGCAAAGGTGACAC
>DAINRD010000285.1:0-1870 GCA_036742095.1 Archaeoglobus sp.
ACCACGCACTTGGTTTTCTTGCTGCGATGGTCATTCAGCTTTTCGGCGGGGGCGATCTTGACGATTTTATGAGGAGAACGACCTATGACCAGCACGAGGGCCCATACGGTGTACTGGTTTCAAATGCTGGTTGTGGTGCTTTAAACCCCTCAACTGAACAGGCCTTAACTCATGGAGCGTTGGGGTTATTTGCAGATCCAAAAGGCGGTCTCGGCGTCGTCGGCTTTGTGGGACTAATTGCTGACAACGAGCATGCCATAGGGATTATGATGGGGCACCGCTATGGAATACATCCATTCACAGCCATCGTCACAACCGTTCCGAACTATCCGAGTGACGAGGCAGGCTGGAGGAACTACATGGACACGTGGCTCTATTACTTGCTGAACAATGCTGTTTACATCGCAAAAACGACAGGTGAAGAGCTGGTTGCTTGGAGCTTGAGATATCCAACCCAGAGCGATGTTGTGAATCTGAACAGAGCCTTCAATGATT
The DNA here is from genome assembly GCA_036742095.1 of Archaeoglobus sp. Taxonomy (GTDB): domain Archaea; phylum Halobacteriota; class Archaeoglobi; order Archaeoglobales; family Archaeoglobaceae; genus Archaeoglobus. Next base: position 496 of record DAINRD010000285.1, read on the forward strand.
TTATAACGGACTTCCTGCCATACATGCACGAGGTGCTCTGGCTGGTGGTTAACTGCGGTAAGACAGTCAACCACCCCTTCATAATTTCGACGTTTGTCCAGTTTAAAGATAACTTCGAGATCGTGAAGAGAATAATGCTGAACTCAACTCTCAACAATGCACTCGGAAATCTGATTTCGGAAGTTCTATTGCAGCTGCCAAATGTGGTCGGTCCACCTGACGCCAGTACGGGTATCAACTACCTGCTAAATCACAGACAGTACCTTTCTTACAGTGAAAGAGAGATTTTTGGCTACAGAATGCTCCAACTTCTTGACCAGCTTACGGAAGTGGTGGTAACTCTGCTAAAAGAGATTCCGCTGATGGAACAGAGTTCTCGTGACAATCCAGGTTGGGACTTCAATTGGATAGCTGGATGCGGAGAGGGATGAGTGTAGAGACTCTGATTTATAAAAAATACAAAGGATAAATTAAATTATTTTCATTATCCGAGTCCAAGCATTCCAAGCAGGTTGTTCAGAAACTCAACCAGTCCGGGTGGCAGCTGGCTCATCAGGCTGAGCAAAAACATCAACAGTTGCTGTCCAAGCTCGGTTTGAAGAAGCTGCTCCAGCATTGGTTGCAAAAGTCCTAAAAGGCCACTCAACAAGCTGCTCAGGAACCCCATACACACTATAGTTCACAAAGAATTTAAATTTTTCCATAAAAAATGATTAAGATTATTATCATGGTTATTATTAACTCACTTCGTCAAAAACCTCATCACATCCTGCTTCGTGATTATTCCCACGACTTTCTCTCCCTGAACAACTAACACCGCAGGATGCTCCATTAGAAGCTTAGAAACAACGTTAACGCTCTCTTCCGGATCAACTACAGGAAAGGGGTCACCCATAACTTCCCTTACCCTTATGCTCTCCGCCCCCTCTCCCTTCTCCAGCACAGCCCTAACCACATCGGCCTCGGTTACCCCGCCTACGAGCTTGTCATTCTCCATAACGGGAAGCTGTGATATCTCCTTCTCGGTCATAAGCTCTGCAACGGTCTTTAATGAGTCGCTCGGCGATACGAAAATCACGGGGGAGTTCATCACAACCCTCGCCTCCACCCTGCCCCCTTCAATCTCCTCGAGAACTCTCAGCATTTTCTTGACCAAAGAAAGCTTGGGGTCAAACTTTCCTGCTTCGATTCTCGCTATTAAGGGCTGGCTAACCCCGACAAGTTCGGCAAGCTTTTTCTGGCTCAAACCGAGCTTTTTCCTTTTTCTTCTGATCTCCTCGATTTCAGGGAACATCAAGTTAATTCTGTCTTTTTACTAAAAAATCTGTCGTAGAGAAAAAGGTAGAACAGTATGTCCCTTGCATACCTGCCAAAC
>DAINRD010000286.1:0-1865 GCA_036742095.1 Archaeoglobus sp.
GATGGTAGGCTGAATCAAAGTCAAGCCCTTTAAGCACAGCTTCAATCATGCTCTTGCCTCCACAAATTTCCTTACAAAAGCCTCAGTGTCTTCGGCCATCATAAAGGCAGTACCAATGAGCGCCGCATCCGCAAAGTTCAAGACAAAGCGCAAATCCTCCAGCGTTGATATTCCGCTTCCACTGATTTTTATTCCGTCCAGAAGCGGGGCAATTTTTGAGGTTACCCTTACATCCCCTCCGTCTCTCTCCATCCTGTCAATGTCCCTGTTGTTTATCAGAACGCATCTTGCGTTTCCTGTGTAAACGACATCTTCGGGAGAGTGGACTTCAACAAGTGGTTCGATGGAGTGCTCGAAGCAGTAATCAACCAATTCTGCTGTTCTCCCCTTCAAATGTCTCGCTATCAGCAACAGGGCAGAAACCTCTACTTCAGCGCTACGCTCAACCTCTTCTTTGCTCTTTATGAAGTCTTTTCTCAGCACAGGTAGTTCAGTCAGCCTTACAATTTTCTTCAGGGTCGCAAAATCTCCTCTAAACTCCCTTGCGGTTATATAGGAAATTGCGACAGCTCCTGCACTCTCGTATGCTGAAACAATGCTCTCAATCTTTCGACCTCTCAGAAGGTCTCCGTGGATGGGAGAGAAGGTTTTGACCTCAGCTATTATGGCATTCCTGTTTAGGCTGCCTGCTCTCTTTATGGAATCAATAAACCCAAAGTCCATCACCCGTTCCCACCATGTGGGATTAAACACATCTACTGTATTTAAATTTTTTGCTATGCCATGACATTATCTGAAAAAAGATTCTAAAGGGACAAAATAGGCTATCTCGCTCCAGAAACGATCTTTATAACATCGTTGTTCTTCAGCTCGTAGTCGTCAGCAACCCTCATCTTCGTTCTGGCATCGAGGGCGTAGATGAAGTGCTTTCCTATGTCCGTGTGGATTTTGAAGGCAAGTTCCTTGGCCGTCGTGCCCTTTTTAACCAGCATCGCATCCGGCAGGACGTTTCCCTTGGAATCGGTGAACTTGTTCTCATCCTCAACGGGATAAACAACAATGTAGTCGAGAAGGTCGAAAACAACTCTGTTTATTGCCTCCTGCACACCCGTGCTGCCAAACTCTTTCAGGAACTCCCTTATCTTCTCAAGAGCTTTCATCTGCTTTTCGTTCAGCTCCTTTACTATCTCAAAGTCCGAGTCGCCGGGCAGATACTTTATGTAGCCGTTCTTCGCTGCAGTTCTTAAAATAAGCTCGTAGGCTGCTGAGGTTGCCACAACAGTCTCATCCAGCTTCATAAGCTCTTCGAGCAGGTTTTTTGGAGCTTTATCAGCCTTGTTTGCTGCAATAACCATCTGCATTCTCCTCTTTCTTAGCTCAACGGCAAAGTCTCTGAGGCCATCATCACTGAGTGTTGAGATGTCTCCAAAGCCCCTCATCGCCTCTCTGACCATCCACTCCTCAAAACCAAGCCCGGCAAGCTGTTCTGTCAGAAACTTTGCGGCATCCCTTTTCTCCGCCTTCATCCTCCTGATTATCTTGTCCCAGTTCCTCTTCAGGATTCCGTAGAGCCACATGTCTATTTCGTGGTAGAGAAATTTCACGTCTTCAACGGGATTCCTCTCTCCAACGCCAATCTCGTTTCCCTCTTCATCTGTCGAGCCGGAGGCGTCAACCACGTGAATGACAGCTTCACTCTGCCTGAGGTTGTCCAGAAACTCGTTGCCCAGCCCTCTGCCTTTGTGGGCGTCGGGCACAAGCCCTGCAACGTCAATCAGCTTGACGGGAATAAACCTCCAGCCGTCGATGCACTCGTTGCATTTTACTCCAAGCTCCTGACAGACGCACTTAACCCTCACGTATCC
>DAINRD010000287.1:0-1856 GCA_036742095.1 Archaeoglobus sp.
GGAGAGATTTCCTCGATTGAATCCAGATTGAAGGAGCTGGAAGCTGAAAAAAGGAACCTCGAAGACCAGGGGATTATGTATGGAAAGGAGCTTTCAAATGCGAAGAGGATGCTTGCATCTGCCGACAAAGAGCTTTTTGACTTGAGAGCAAAGATATCGGACGTCGAGGAGGAGCTAAAAAGGACTGAGCTGGAGCTGGCAAAGGTTAAGGCAAAATTGTCAACTCTCAGAACTTACTCCAAACCTGTGGAGATTCTCCTCGATGCGAGGAACAAAAGGGAGCTTCCCGGTATTTTTGGCACTGTTGCCCAGCTCGGTGAGGTTGATGAGGAGTACGTGGCTGCCATTGAGGCTGCTGCTGGCAACGCATTGCAGTTTGTAGTTGTTGAAACTGAAGATGATGCAGTTACAGCAATCAACTACCTGAAGGCGGTGGGAGGTGGAAGGGCCACGTTCATACCTCTCAGAAGGGTAAAGAACTTCAGGCTGGACCTCGACAAGTCGATTCTTAAAGAGGACGGAGTGATAGACTATGCAGTTAATTTGGTGAGATGTGACAAAAAATTCCAGCCAGTTTTCAGATTTATTTTGAGGGATACGGTTGTAGTTGACAGGATAGAGACTGCAAGGAGGTTGATGGACAGGGGATTCAGATTTGTAACTCTTGACGGAGACATCGTAGAGAAATCCGGCCTGATGAGTGGTGGGAGTGCTGAAAAGAGGAGCATGCTCGTTTCAAGAGAGCTGATGGAGAAGGAAAGGGAACTGTCTGATAGGGTTTACGAGCTGCAAAAGAAGAAAGAAAACCTTTTTGCTGAACTCAACAGGGCGGAGAGTTTGAGGAAACAGTACAAAGAAGAAGTTGAGCGGGTGAATGGCATAATAAGCGAGCTCAACAGCAAAATAAACGCCATTAAAGAAAGAATGGAGGCTGAAAGCGGCAGGCTAAGGGGACTTCAGGAGAGGTTGGAGAAGAGGGGCATCGAGAAGCAGAACTACGTGGCATCCCTCAAAAGCTACAACGACAGGCTAAATGAGGTCGATGGTAATATCAGGGAGCTTGAGGCAGAAATTTCAGAGATTGAAAAGAAGCTCAAGGGGAGTGAAGTGCCAAAAATCATAGAAGAGCTTGAGAAGGTTAAGGAGGAATATCAGAGAAACAGGGAGATTCTGATTTCAGTGGAAAAGAAAATAGAGAGTCTTGAATTCAAAAGAGAGCAGCTTGAGAGTAGCTTGCAGGAAAAACAAGTTTATCTGGATGAGGTAAAAGAAAGGATAGGCGAGATACAGAAAACTGTTGAGGAAGGCAGAGTAAGGGTGGAGGAAATCAACAGAGAACTTGAGTACCTCAAAAGGGAGGAGAAAGAGGTTGGAAAGGAGCTCAAAGGCCTCAGGAAGGAGAGAGACGAGTTATTCAAGCAGTTGAGAGATGCTGAGGATGAGAAAAGAAAAATTGAGGCTGATGTAGACAGGCTTGAGGAGAGAATAAAGCTTCAAAAGGAAAGGCTTGAGATAGCTGAGTCAGAGATAGCGGAAATAGGCGAGGTTGAAGTTCCGGAAAATCTTCCTCCGCTTGAGAAGGTTCAGAAGGTTCTCGAAGAAGTTCTTGCTGAACTTTCAAGCTTTGGAGACGTCAACTTGAAAGCTATTCAGGAGTACGAGGAGGTAAAAGCGAGGAGAGACGAGCTGGTTGAAAAGAAGATGGTTCTTGAGAAGGAGAGGGCTGACATTCTGGACAGAATTGAGAGATACGAGAGAATGAAGAGGGAAATATTCTTTGAGGTCTTCACCGCAATAAACAGGAACTTTGCGGAAATCATAAGGGAGCTTGCAAATGGTGAGGGAGAGCTTTACCT
>DAINRD010000288.1:0-1825 GCA_036742095.1 Archaeoglobus sp.
AATTGAGCTATTTCCAGATTTTCCTTCCTGCAATCAGTGCAAGAATGGAGAGGCCAAAAAGGACAATTGCTGAGTAGATGACCATATTTAATAGCCTGAGCATTCTCCGCTCTGCTGCTGGGTAGTAGAATATTGCGGATAGGACCAAGATGCAAAGGGAAAGAACGAGCCAGAAAAATCCAAGAACGTACAGAATGGCAAAGAGGATTAAAATTCCCGCGATGTACCCCACGGTGCTGACTCGCCCAGAAAAGGCTATGAGGAGAGCGAAAATTATCAAGGCGATTGACGTGAAAAGCAGAATGTGGAACACGATAATGCACCTCTAAGTATCTACCTGCATTCATGTACATCAAACCTATCTCCTACTTTTCTGATAATTACCTTCATTTCCCTGCTGCCGTCAAAACCCTTTTTTCTCAGCTCTGAAAAGTTCGCCTTTTTCAGAAAGTCGAGAAGAAGCTCAAGTTCCCATTCAAGTATTTTTTCTCTATCCTTGTCCTCCTCTTTCAGCAGCTCCTGAACGAGTCTCTCATACCTTTTCCTTGCAGCGGTTTCAATGCAATAGCGGGCAAGATGAAGAACCACCTCCACGTTTCAGCCCCCTCCATTTGGCCATTAACTAACCCATCTCAGCGACTTTCATTACCTTCATCCAGCCCCCATCATCTGTAAACACCCTTCCCAGCATCCAGTTTTCCTGTAAAGCTTTGCCAGCCTCCCTGCGTGAGATGAACGAAGATTAAATAATCGTCGAATTCGTTGCCTGTCCATCCCATCTGGAACCACTCGTTTCGTCCCTCAAGCCACACAACGACTCTCGCATTTACTCTTGGCTCAGAGTCGTAGAAGACCATGGTTTTGTAAACGTAACACCTCGCATTTCTGAAATGCTTTACATAATCCTCGGAGCATGCTTCGTCCTTCAAATCGAGCTTTGGTTGAAGTACATACTCCCCATCAAGCGGATTGATAGTGTTAACTTCTCTGTTCAGCCTTAATCTGGATTCAAACTCATAAAGGGCAGCTCTCTTCACCATTTGTGGTGTCACGGTGGGTGTTTTTCCCGGCTCAGCTGGAACTGGCATGGGTCTCATTTCCCATGTTTTAACGTTCTCACCACTTAGCTTTAGCATTTTCCCGTAAGAAGTTTCCACTATTTCAGCTTTCCAGTTTTCCGGCACCGACATGTTCTGCAAATCCATCGGGTTCCCGTCAAGAAAGGGGAACGGGACGATTACGGTGACGTTTTTAACCACATCGACTTCTGCCGGAATTACTGCGTCCCCCACAATGTCTCCAAATTCCACAGTAACTCTGTAACTCAGAGTATGCATGAAGCTCTCTTCTACCGGGCTCATGCAGCCTGAAAACAGAACAGTCAGGAGAGACAAAATCAGGAATTTGGCTTTACCCATCCCCACACCTCTTTCACGTGCTAACCTGCATCAAGATATATATTCTTTCTGACCAGGGTTTGTGCTAAAACTTCACGTATTTACAGAAATCTGCCCCCAGAGTAACACCACTCCTCATCGCAGGCTCTGCCCTCTCGGAGTGGCTGACCTCTGGGGGCTGTCCCATGTCCGGGTTGCCCCATACTCATCGTAAGGCTTTCGCCTCACTCCTAAGGGGACCTATCGACATGGTGTATCCCCGAGCTCGCAGAGAAGCTTCATCGCCGGCACTGCCGCCTCTGCCTCTTCCCCGATCGGGGACAATAATAGTAGTCAAACAGATATTTAACCTATGCTCTTGACTTTACCGAAAAGGTTTCTGAACCTGTTCTCGTTTTTGAAGAAAACAGCCGGGAATTCCGACTTTT
>DAINRD010000289.1:0-712 GCA_036742095.1 Archaeoglobus sp.
TGCTTGTATAGCGGATACATCACGCTAACCTCGTCGAGCAGGTTGAGGAGGATCTGAATTTCCTGAGGAGTTATGATGGCTTCGTTCAAACTATCACCACGTCCATCTTCTCGAAGTGCCTGTCAAAGGTATAGATTTCCTCGATTTTGTGCTCCCTCATCTTGATGTAAGCGAAGGCGTCGTTAACATCAACACCCTTCTCGATTGCGAGAAGTGAAGCTTTCAGGAAGTCTTCACCGTTAATCTCAAAAACCTCCACGTTTCTGAGTGTAAGAAATTCTCTCACGAATTCTGCCGCCATTCTTTCATTTCTCCTGCTCGCAATTACGTTGGCAACCTCGCTCAGATGCACGACGGTCGTCGAAACTTCCTCCCCTTCCTGAATCCTCTTGAGAATCTCGACGGATTTCCTCTTCATCTCGGCAATTTTGCCATCAGGTTCTTTTTTTGGTTTAAACAGGGCGTAGATCAGAACGTTGGAATCAACGAACCTCATAAAGCTCTCTCCTCATCTCTTCCCAATCCTTCAGCTCCTCAACCTCGATACTGTCCACAAAACTCATCACGTTCCCCTTTCTCGGGAGGATCTCAACTTTGTCCTCGTAAACCACAACCACAACTTCGTCCCCATGCCTTTCCCTCCACTCTTTCGGAATGACAATTCTTCCATGTCTGTCCAGTTTCTTTACTTCGATGGTCATAGCTTTAATTG
>DAINRD010000289.1:722-1823 GCA_036742095.1 Archaeoglobus sp.
TATTTTTATTAAGTTTTTGCCACTGAGTTAAGCTTTTTCCACCTCTTCCATGAAATCCCTTAGCTGCTGATTGGCAATGGGAATCATTATGTATGGCTTGTTTTCCAGCTCCTTCACCGCCAGATAGAATACGTGGTCCATCCTGAGCTTGACAGCTGGGATTAGAGCTGCTGAAACGAGGGGCTTTCTGCCGGGAGTTATGTCTATGGCGATGCTGCAGTTTTTCTCTCTCAAACTCTTAACGAGCTCGCCAATTTTCCTGACCGCTGAAACGAAATCGTTGTCCTCTACTATTGTGTAGTTAATTTCAGGCGTGAAGCCGTACTCCTCGCTTAAGATTTTGAGGCCTTCCACTATTTTTTCGAGGTCGGCGGAGAACGATTTCTCGGCGAAAATGTGGATGAAGTCCGGATAGTATGCTTTCTCGGCCAGCACAGCGTAGTAGGTGTTTATAACCGCCCAGCCAGAGCGGCCGAGGAGAGTTACGTAAGCCTTTTGGGACATTGATAGTTGATTGGTTTCATTATACATTAAGTTTTTTGTTTAACTAAGTCCAGATGTAAGATTAGAGTAATCCGATAGCGTCCCTCAAACTCTCCTTAAAATTTTCCGAAAGTTTGCCATTGTCAAATGGGTTTTCGAGAGATATTGTTTTTACCTTCAAATCGATCTCTTCCTTTCTTCCAAGTTTAAATTCTTCGTCTATCTTGCCATTCAGACTTTCTGGGTATATAAGCACGCATTTACTGGATCCAAGCTCTTTGCAGTATGCGTACATCTGGTAGAGGTCCTGCTGAGAAACTCTGAGCTTTCTGTCTTCCGGGTCGAGGAGCTTGTACTTCGTATCAATAATTATCTTCTCGTCCTGATTATCTTTATTTTCCAAAACTATATCCGGCTGGAGCTGGAAAAGACCTCTTCCATCCTTTTTTGCGAGGTAATAGTGCTTTTTGAGCCTTTTGAGCTCTTCCTGGGTCAACACCTTCCACCCACTTCCCTTTAGGGTCTCCTTGACAGCCCTCGCTATGAACCTCTCAAAGAGAACCTCCATCGGAATGAGAAAGGAGAAGAATTCCACGTCCGAGCCCTGAAGCGAGAAAA
>DAINRD010000290.1:0-1817 GCA_036742095.1 Archaeoglobus sp.
TCCGGGAGGTAGATGTCAGTGAAATTCACTGTGGTTGAGAACGAGAAATTCACCTTGGTTCACTTCGAAATTGAAAAGGCAGTAAAGCCGGAAATTCTCAAGGAAATTGAGATTCCCGCTGTTAATACGAGAAAGGGAGTGGTAATCTCGGGGAGAGGTCCAATATGGCTCCACTGCTTTTTAGTCCACAAGTACCATCACACGCCCTTTGTAGCAATATATGACCCGAGACTCGGCGCTGTGGTTGTTCAGTCCCACAGCGAGCTAAGGGAAGGAGATGTTGTTGACGTGGTTGTGGGGGAGGTTCTTAAATGACTCAAAGTTGCCCTTGCTTGGTTTGTGTTTTTATGAAGGTAAAAAAGAGCCTCTCGGGATTAACCTTAATTTTCGAAGAAATGCTGAAAGGAGGTGTTCGACATGTTTGAAAAAGCCGTGGTTTTGGGTTTGTATAGCATAACACCTGTGCATGCGGGGAGCGGGGCTGAGCTGAGCGTTATAGATTTGCCGATACAGAGGGAAAGGCACACAGGGTTTCCCGTTATATGGGGGCAGAGTTTGAAGGGTGTTTTGAGGTCTAAATACGGGAAAATTGGTAGTGAAGAAAAAACCGAAGTTATTTTTGGACCTCCAACGGACAGGGCTCATGAGCATGCTGGAGCAATAAGTTGTGGTGATTCCAAAATACTTCTGTTTCCTGTTAGAAGTGCCAAAGGAGTGTTCGCTTATGTAACATGTCCTATGGTGCTTGAAAGGTTTGTAAGGGACCTCGAACTGGTGGGAGCGGACGGCTTTAAAATTCCACAGGTTCAGTCTCAGAACGCAGTCGTTTTAAGCCAGAATAGCGTGCTGGATGTGGATGGGAAAGTCTATATCGAAGATATCGCTCTAAACGCTGAAAAAGCCGACATCTCTGATCTTACATCTGCAATCTCCAGAATCTCGCCAATCGACATTGATGAGAGAAGAATAGCTGTGGTTCACAACGACATCTTCAGCATACTTGTTCAGATGGCTACCGAGATCGTTGCGAGGGTTAGGATAAGGGCTGAGACTGGCACGGTCGATGAGGGTGCGCTGTGGTATGAGGAATATCTTCCAAGCGACACTCTCATGTATTCCGTTGTTGCTATCGCTGAGCCGAGGAGGCAGGTAAGCGGTGTATCTTCGGTTGGAGAAATCGTTAGGGAGCTCAAAAAATTCAACGGAAAGTTTCTGCAAATTGGGGGGAATGAGACCATCGGCAAGGGGTTTGTTAAACTGAAGGTGGTCGATTATGAAGACTCTTGAGCAGGAGAGAGCAAAGTTTGCTTACGAAAAAGTAATGTCGGTGAAGGGCAAATCTTTCGAAGAGGAATATGCTAGATACGTAAAGAGCGCTCCTGCACTCATCCTAACCAACGGACTCGGAAATACCTTGGCTTTTTTTAGGTCGAAGAAAAAGGACGGTTACGATAAACTTCTCGAACATATCGCAGAATGGTTGCGGAAGGAAAGTGATCGAGTATGACGGAAATCAGATTCTATCTCCCGAGAGATGTAATATCCATTGCAGAAAGAGCTTTTGATAGGGGGAGATACACTGGAACATTTGACAATCTCAGCCTTACTCTATCAAAATTCTGTCCATTCACGGAGGAGAATGGAACTATAGATGGACCAAAATACGCCCGGTTAGGTTATAGTATTGAATTACTCCATAGAGCTCTTGAAGTGTATACGCGTTATTTCACGTGGATGGAGACTCTAAGGAGAGAATCTGGAGGCAAGATATTCAGGCTAAAAACAAAATCCCGCCTCGTAGTCGGATTGGGTGATGA
>DAINRD010000291.1:0-669 GCA_036742095.1 Archaeoglobus sp.
TCCCTATGTCTCTGTCTATGAGTATTATATCTGCTCCCACCTCTCTGGCTTTCTCTATCGCGGCGATCATCTCCGCGCCGGGTTTAATCCCGTATTCTTCCCCAACTTTCCTCTGGAAGTAAGCGAGAATGAACTGAAACAAAAGCAGGAAAACATTACCGCTTTTTATCACATCGGTAACTGAGACCTCATCTCTTATCCCTTCAAAAAGGGCCTTGAATCTTCTTGGGCAAAGTTCAACTGCTACAGCATCAGGCTTTTCCACCTCTATGACCCTCTCCACGTCTTCAATGCTTTTTTGAGATACGTGTGCTGTGCCCACTATGATGAGCTTCTTCTCTTCCAACCCATCACCTCCATGGCCTCCAAAATTTCCTTTATCCTCATCAGGTCACTCCTTGAAACGATGCCAACAATCTTACCATCTTTTGTCACTGGCAGCCTGCCTATTCCTCTTTCGCTCATGATTTTAAATGCTTCGAAAGCAGACTCCTCAGGAGGGAGTGTAACGACATCTTTGCTCATAACTTCCCTCACTTTTCCTTCGGGTTCAGCACCCATCAGGTCGTGGAGAGTTACTATGCCTACAACCCTCTCCCCCTCAACAACAGGAAACCCCAGATGTTTGGTTTTGAGTATGAGGTCAATCACATCCGAAACACTCATTTC
>DAINRD010000291.1:688-1205 GCA_036742095.1 Archaeoglobus sp.
TGCTCATCACGTCCCCTATCCTAACTCTTCCAAGGATGTTTTCTGTCAGGACGAGCCTCTCTTCTTCATTTGCACCTATGTAAACAAAGAGAGCGATGAGTATCAACCAGGGGTTGGAAAAAATGCCAAGAATGGCCATGAATATGGCGAGCATTCTTCCAATCTCAGCTGAAATTTTTGTTGCCTCCGCATAGCTCCTCCTCTCAGCCAGAAAACTCCTCAGTATCCTACCACCATCCATTGGAAAGGCTGGAATGAGGTTAAAGGCTGCAAGTATGAAATTGAAGTAGGCGAAGAGCGTGAAGAACGCCTTCACTTCAGCAGTAGGGATTAGAGAAAGCATAAGAGATATTAACGCAAGGGCAAGGCTTGCTAACGGTCCCGAAATTGCAACCGTTAACTCCTCCTTCGGCTTTTTTGGCAGAGCATCCATCATTGCCACTCCACCAAAGATGAAGAGCATGATACCTTTTATTTTCACGTCATAACGCATTGCAACAAGCGAATGGCTGAATTC
>DAINRD010000291.1:1215-1809 GCA_036742095.1 Archaeoglobus sp.
CAATGGCGGCCAGAGTTGAAAGTACTATTCTCTCTGCCTGAGGAAATTCAGCAAATCCGTAAGGTTGCGGAGATATTGTGAAGGCGTAGATTAAGAGTATTAGGAGTACCAGAAGGCTTAGATGAACTTCAACATCGATACCGAAAACTCTGAAAATTTTAAAGGATGCTCTCATACTATTAATTTGCCACCAACTTATAAAAACTTAGCCCGTCTTTAGTATTTTATGAATTCGAATTTGGTTTCAGTGCAAAAAACTGGAAAAGTTTTTATTTTACAGAATTAAATTCGAGGTTGGTGATGTGTAATGATGAATGGGAAGGAGTATATCGAGAGTCTGAGAAAGTATAAACCTACAATATATTTTATGGGCAAGAAAATTGAGAGCGTTCCAGACAGCCCTGTTCTTGCTCCTCATGTGAATGCAGCTGCAATGACCTACGAGCTGGCTCACGATCCAAGATATGAGGAAATAATGACCGCAACGTCTCATTTGACGGGGGAGAAAATCAACCGCTTTACCCACATCCACCAGAGCACTGACGACCTCGTCAAGAAAGTCAGAATGATGAGGTTGCTTGGCAGAAAAACCGG
>DAINRD010000292.1:0-1797 GCA_036742095.1 Archaeoglobus sp.
GTTCACATGAAAGATTACGAGTATGCAAAAATGTGGGAGGAGTTCGGGAAAATGGAGGCCCACGCCAAAATGGGCCAGCTGCTTGCACTTGCAGACTTCAAGGTGTGGAGAGTTGTTCCTGCTTATGGTGCGATAAAGGACTTGCCTGACGTGCTTCCGCAGGAGAACATCGTTGAGATGATAAAAGCTCAGGAGAAGATTGCGGTTGTGCCGTGCTCCTGCAGAAATGTCACTCATCTCACTGGAGAGGGATGCAGGCACACGGACGAGATGTCGCTCTGGCACTGCATCCAGTTTGGAAGGGGGGCTGAGTACGTCATCACGAGAGGTTCGGGGAGAGAGATAACTGCAGATGAGGCGATAGAGATAATTTTGAAGGCTGAAGAGGATGGTTTGGTGCACACATGGCCCAACACTGCCAAGGTTGTTGACAAAAGGGTGACGGTTAACTGCAACTGCTGCGAAGATTGCTGTGAGTTCTTCCTCTCAGCAAAATACGGCAATGTCCCCATTGGAAGCATGCTGGAGAAAAGCAGGTACCTCGCCTACGTGGATGAAGACACGTGCATAGCCTGCGGTATATGCGAGGAGAGGTGCCCCTTTGATGCCATAACGCTCGAAGACGTTGCGAAGGTTGATGAGGAGAAGTGCTTCGGCTGTGGAGTCTGCGTTGTCGGATGTGAGCAGGAGGCGATTAAGCTAAAGGCCGTTAGACCGCCGGAGCACATTCCTGCTTAATTTGCAGATGAAGTTTGAGAAGGAGAGGGGATGAGCGGTAGGGAGAGAAGGAAGCTGAAAGCGGGAAGAAAGCTGACACCAGATGAGATAGAGACGCTGATATCCAATGGATTGGACGACAATCTACACAGAATTCCTGAGATGCACTAAAATGATTGCTTCCAGCATTTTATTTCATAACCTGCAAATCGTTCAAAGTTCTGCAAACTATTCCTTCATTTCTCAGATACTCCAGAAGTCTTTTTGAAGGCTTCCCGTGGTAAAATACGACTTCCTCGGGCTCGCAGTGGTCTATCATCTCAAGTATTCCTCTGTAATCGAGATGGTCGCTGAGGGTTATTCTGGGCCACCTGTAGAACTTCTGGGCGGTGAGGATGTATCCTCCACCGTAAAGATGTAGGTTTCTGGGAGATGCAATGAAGGGACCGTCAGAAGGTTCGAATCCAACGGCAGAGCATATTTTTGCGATTCTATCCTCGGCAGAGAAGCCAAAGCCCTCTTTGCTGAGAATTTCCGCCACTCTCTGAGCTTTACCTATTGGGTACGCCCCGAAAACACCCCTCTCAGAGGATGCAACCTTCAGGAGCCTGTCAACCTCCTCCTCAAAAACCTGTGAAGGGTGGCCGTAGGTTGCTTCGGTAACAAGAATTTTGCATTTCGGCAACTTTGAGTAGTCCTTAACGTCACCAGTAATCAGAATGTCGCTATCCCTAAAATAAAACGCTGCAGAACCGTGCATGTGAAAGGTTGGATAGGTCTTTATTCTCATGTCACCAATCCTTATCCTGCTCCCAACCTTAAATACTGCCCCTGAGAACTTTTTGCCCGTGCATGCCTCAAGTATCGCCGCACTCTCTCTGCTCGCCACAGCTCTGCTGTTTTCCATGTTCCTCTGGCCGTAGTGGTCGGAGTGGGCATGGGTGATGAGGTTAATCCCGTGGTCTGCCGGTGAGGTGTCGATGTGGTAGTGCAGACCCTCAATACAGAGGGAAAAGTGCGGCTTGCAGCCCTTGCCGTACCTTCTCCTGTAGAACTCAACTGGCACTTTTTCGCATTCTC
>DAINRD010000293.1:0-1790 GCA_036742095.1 Archaeoglobus sp.
ACGTTTTTCTCTTTGCAAAAAACCTTGCAGAGCTGCTCAAGGTGAACAGGGATGCATCTTACGTCCGAACTTACGACGAACTCAGATTCGTGAAAGGGAAGATAGACTTCAGAAAGTACTGGAATCCAGCAAGACTTCACATAATTCCATGCAACTTTTACGAGAGGAACATGAATACTGCAATCAACCGCACCCTGAAATTCGTCTCTTATCTTCTGCTGAAGAAAGTTGAAAGCTCTGAAACGAGAAGGTTGCTCAAAAGCGTGATGTCTATACTGGATTCAGTCCCCTTGTCCCCGGTAACTCTGACAGAGGTCGAGAACATCACCTTCAACAGGCTCAATTCACGCTTCATTCCGTTCATAGACTTCTGCAGAGCTTTTTTGAGAGACTCAGTTTTCTCGCTTCAGGGCTCGGATGTGGAGTTCTTCTCCTTTCTCATTCCGATGGAGGTTCTTTTTGAGAGGTTCATAGCGAGAGCGATTAAAGACACGGTTGGGGACCTTTATGAAATTAAAATCCAGCCTTACGCAGGGTATCTGGCCAGAAAGGATGGCAGGGGAATCTTCGCCCTGCAGCCAGACATAATTCTGGAGGGCGAGGAGACTAAGATCATAGTGGACACCAAATACAAGCTTCTAAACCCTGAGGACAGAAAGCTCGGAGTCTCCCAGCAGGACCTCTACCAGATGTACGCCTACTGCAAAGAGCTGAACTCGAAGAGATGCGTCCTCCTCTATCCGGAAGGTGTGAATGGTGAGATAAAGCAGGACTTCAAACTTGGAAAGGATGAAATTGACCTGCACGTTAGAACGGTATCGCTGGAATACCCGTTCGAGGGTAATAAGCTCTCAGAAGATTTCAAAAGCGCTTTAATTGAAGCAATCTGAATTTAAGTAAAAATTAAACCGTGGTGAAAACCCCCAATTGCTGGCTAAATTATCTGACATAATTGCCAGTAAATCAAACCTGCTCTATAACCCTCCTTGCCCTCTCATAAACATTAACACTTAACCACATAACCTCTGCAAGCTTCTCCAAATCTTTTAACCCATCCTCCTTCGAAATCAAACCCATTCTGACTGCCTTGATAATTACACCCAGCGAGCCAACCACTTCCAGCCCGAACCCCATGGCAAATTTCCTTGCATGGGAATCGTCCAGCAATACTGGAATGGCGAGAGACTTGGCGAGTAAAATCGCACACGCTTCGCCACGATGCATTCCAGCCTTCTCAGCCAGATCATCTGCATTGCAGGGGTCATCCACGACTCTGATCCAATCGGCACTGTCAACAAGGAATGCATCGGCTTCCCCCTTCTCCTTTCCCTTGTCTATTACCTCTACCTTAACAGTCTCCGGGATGACTATCTCGCCGAAAACTGCTTTGAGCAGTTCAAGTCTTCCGATTTTTGCCAGATGAATTAATGGCCCTGCGTTGCTGACAGCCGTCATTTTGTGGCCCAGCTCACATCAGCTTCGAGATCCTCTAAATGATACTTAAACGGGATTCCCCTTCTCTTCAGCTCCTCCAAAGCCTCCCTGTAGGTTATCCCTGCCATTTCGGCAGCCTTCCATAACGAGACCTTGCCCTCCCTGTAAAGCTCTAAGGCCTTCTTAGTTTTATACTCCCTGAGTGACTCCGACAAAAGTCTTCTTACAAGCGTTGCTCTGTCTATCCCCTCATCTCTGCTAATTTTTTCAATCTCCTCCACCATTTCTCTGGGCAGTCTTACAGATGTTGTTACCATATTCACAATTACATCTTATTACGAAGTATACTTTAAGGT
>DAINRD010000294.1:0-1768 GCA_036742095.1 Archaeoglobus sp.
TTTCTGTCACCGTAAAGCCCGAGGACTGTGAAAAAGACAATCGCCAGTATCTGCGTTCCCCAGCCCAGAATCTGTACGATGATCAGTGAAGATAGGGCCAGATAGACCTTCAAATGTCCATCCACAACTTTTCTTGAGTTTATCTGTGCTTCTTCAAGTGTTTCGTGCATGCTTCAGTCCTCTGTAGTAGCCGAGGAAGTAGCCGATAATGAGCGAACCTATCGCAGCCTGAAGGCTGAACAGCAGGCTTTCAATCTCTCCGCTTGGAGGCTCAAAAATCGGGCTGAACCACGGCTCATAGTCTGGCTTGAGTTCCCTTATTGCCTCCTCCGCTTTCTCGTCCGCCCCAGCCCACTCCTCCGCTGTAACCTTGGCAGCAAAAATAAGCAGAATGAGAAGTAAAAGAAGCTTTTTCATGCCTTTACCACCTCCAGAACGTCGCTTCTAACTTCAAAGATGTAGGAGACAAGCATCACAGCCACCACTCCCTCAATAATGGCGAGCGGAATCTGGGTGAATGCAAATATGCCCATGAAGGTCGCAGCGGATTTCATTACTCCAGCAACTCCAGCTGAGCTGGGAAAGGCGAGGGCGAGCTGCAGTGAGGTGACAACGTATGTAACCAAATCCGAGAGCATCGCAGCGGCAAAAACCGCCACTCTGAAATTGGCTTTCTTCAGCAGCTTAAAGACAATCCAACCCGCAAAGGGACCGATAATGCCCATTGAGGCCGTGTTTGCTCCGAGCGTTGTTATCCCTCCGTGAGCCAGCAGCAGAGCCTGGTAGAGCAGCACTATTGTCGAAAGCAAAGCTGTCACCGCAGGCCCGAAGAAAACCACGGCTATGCCGGTTCCAGTCGGATGCGAGCAACTTCCCGTGACAGACGGAAGCTTGAGAGCTGATAGAACGAAGATGAAGCCCGCAGAAACAGCAATCAGGGACTTCATCGATGGCCTTTCTTCCATAATTTTCTTAACTCGCACAGCACCATAGACCAGAAACGGAATCGTGAAAGCATACCAGAACACGGCCCACTCAGGTGGTAGATAGCCTTCCATTATGTGCATCGGTACACCTCCAGATTTCTTGAGTTTGTGTCAGTTTGACTTTATTTAAATTTTTTGGATTTTCAGTAAGATTTATTTAACTGAGTTCAGGAATTGCAGCAATGGCAAAACTTCTCTACGGCGTTGGCATTGGACTGACAAGGAAACACCTCACGCTTGAGGCCATCGACGTGATTAAGGAAGCTGATGACGTTGTCGTACCGGGAAAGATGGCTTATGAGGTTATTAAAGATATAAGGGAGCCAAGAGTCGTGGAATTCCCGATGGGGGATAGCGAAGAAGTTGTGAAAAATCTTGCAAAGGAAATTAACGAGTTTGATGGTGAAGTTGCCTTCTGCTGCATCGGAGACCCAGTTTTCTACTCCACCTTTCACCATCTGGTGAGAGAGGTGAGAAAACTCGACCCCAATTTGCCCGTGAAGATAATCCCTGGAATCAGCAGCATTTCAGTTGCCCTCGCCAAAACCAAGACCTTCATTACGAAATCCGCCTTGATTGCAACTCAGGATTTCAAAGATACTGATGTTGTCGTTGTGCTGAAGGTCAAGAATCCGAAAGAGGTTGAGAGGAGGCTGAGGAATAGCGGGTACAACGATTTCACACTGCTTGAAAAACTTTTCATGGATGGTGAAAAAATTTATTGCGAAATGCCCGAAAGGTCGAGCTACTTCAGCGTGATGGTGGCGAGGAGAGTTGAGGAG
>DAINRD010000295.1:0-1745 GCA_036742095.1 Archaeoglobus sp.
AGGTTGAACCTCTCGATTCCAGCATCTCTCAAGGCGAGTTCAAAGCTAATCAAAGCATCCTCATGCCTTCCAATTCCTGAAACGAAGAATACTTCCCTTGGCACCAGCTTTACCATGCTGCTCAATTAAAAGGGCTTAATTTAACCTTTGCCTTGGAGTTTAAATAACCTCAGAAAACTATTTATCTCAAATGAATTATCGACATGCAATGAAGGCTGCAGACATAATGAACTCCAATGTGATTTACGCAACACTTCCAAGTACAAGGGACAAGGTACTTGAGTTATTCAAGAAATATGAAATATCTGCCGTACCAGTTCTTAAAAACTCCGAGCTGGTTGGAATTGTTACGAGAAAGGACATTCTCAGGAAGATTGAGGAGAACCAGCTTGCTTTACTCATGACCCCCAATCCCACCACAGTTGAGGCTGATGCAGACGTCAGGAAGGTGGTAGAGATTCTGACATCAACACCTTTCAGAAGACTTCCCGTCGTTAAAGATGGAAAGCTGGTTGGGATAATCACCGTGAGAGACATAGTTAAGAAAATAGCAGATATGGACGTTGAAAAGTTTGTGAGGGATTACATCACCCCCCAAATTGTCTGTGTTTGGGAGAAAACTCCTATGAATGTTGTTGGGGAAATAATGAGGCTATCAAACTCAGAACTTGTCGGGGTTCTTAACGAAAACGATGAGCTTGTTGGAATTATAGACGAGAAAATAATGCTAACAGAAACCCTGATTGAAGATTTCATCGAGCAAACTTCCTACTCTTCATCGAGCGATACAGATGACAGCTGGAGCTGGGATTCAGTGAGAGATTTTACGGTCAAGTATTTTGAGGTTAGTGTGGTCAAACTACCCAAGGAGCCCGTCAAGAACTTCATGAAAAAACCCGAATTCGTCTATCCGCAGACAAATGTGTCAAAATGTGCAAGGAAAATGGTTCAGAGTGACCTTGACTACATGCCCGTTCTGGATTCGGAAAACAGACTGATGGGGACTGTGAGGGACAAGGATTTAATCAGAGTCCTTCTTGAACTTTAAAAAATCCTCAATAACCTTCCTTACTTCTTCTTTAACCTCGTTTAGCGGTTTTGATGCGTCGATTACAGCAATCGTTTCATCTGCATACTTCAGAAAGTTCTCCCTCACCTTTTTCAGGTATTCTACCTTCTCAAAAGGTGTTAGACTGCCCCTTTTCCTTACCCTTTCTATGGCAATCTCCGCATCAACGTCAAGAAGGATGGTTAAATCGGGCTTCGGAGCAATTTTCTCATTCATTTCCCTTATTCTGTTTCCATCTATGCCTCTCGCAGACTGATAGGCGATGTTGGAAAAGTAGTACCTGTCCATCACAACAGCGTACCCATCCTTAAGAGCGGGGAGTATGTTCTCCTTTACGTCAATTTCCCTGTCCTTCAGAAAGAGCTCAAGCTCCTCGTCAGCAGACAACCTTTCCTTCGAATTTCGGATTTTGTTTCCGTATTCACTGCTTCCGGGCTCCTTGAACACTTTAACCCTGAATCCCCTCTTTTCGAGCAGCTCAGCAATGAACCTGCTTATTGTTGTCTTGCCCGCACCGTCAATGCCCTCCACCGCGATGAGCATTGCCCCCAGTTCTCATCAACCTATTTAACCTCTACGTCTTCGCCTTGCTCAGCTTCCCCCATAAGAACATGCAGAAATTTGCCACATCCAGAAGCTCGTCGGTGATTTCATTTCTCTCTCCAACCTCCAGTGC
>DAINRD010000296.1:0-1738 GCA_036742095.1 Archaeoglobus sp.
GGTTATATGGTGGAGGTGGAATTCCAAGTATGATGAAACAGGGCCGAAGTTTTTAAATTTTGCAGGCAATTGCACTCATGTACTCTGCAAAGATAGTTAAGGTTGTGAGGTTATTAAATAATGTTTCCGAAATACATTTCAATGTGAATGTTAACTCATACCCGGGCCAGTTTGTTATGGTTAACGTTCCGGGCCTGGAGGAAATTCCGTTGAGTCTATCTTCACCCAGTTCTGTAACTGTGAAGGCGGTTGGTGAAACGACAGAAGCTCTGGTCAGCTCTTCTGAAGGTGCAACGGTTGGAATAAGGGGTGCCTTTGGAAATGCCTTCAGCCCATCTTCCAAGGCTTTGATAGTTGCAGGGGGAATCGGAATTGCCCCAATGGCTTACCTTTATAGCTACCTCGTTAAATGTGGTGCCGAGGTGAAGGTTATTTTTGGGGAGAAGTCAAAAGAAAACCTGTTCTGGACTGACAGATTTCAGAATCTCGTTGTTACAACTGAAGACGGGAGTTACGGGATAAGTGGAACTGTTATTGACGCTTTGAAAAAGGAGAAGCTCGAAGATTACGAAAGGATTTATGTATGCGGCAGTGAACCGATGCTTAAAGCAGTGCACGCTTTTCTGAAAAAGCATGAAAACCTTAACAAGGCGGAGTTCTCTCTTGAAAGGTTTATGAGGTGTGGGATAGGGGTTTGCGGTTCGTGCGTAATTGAAAATGGATTGAGAGTTTGTGCAGATGGGCCTGTTTTTAAAGCTTCAGAGCTTCCTTGGTGACAATATTTAAATTCACTGGAGATGAGAGAGGAAGGATGAAAGAGGAGGAGAAAAGGTTAATCATCAAAAGAACCGGCTATCCGTCAAAAGGAGAGATAGTCATTGGAACGGTTAAGAGGGTTCTTGATTTTGGAGCTTTCGTTTCTCTTGACGAGTACGAAGGAAGGGAAGGAATGGTTCATATAAGCGAGGTTGCCTCTGGGTGGATTAAGGACATCAGAGAACACGTTAAAAAGGGGCAGAAGGTAATATGTAAAGTTCTGGATGTTAATCCAAAAAGAGGGCATATTGATTTGTCGATTAAGGACGTTAACGAGAGGCAGAGGAGGGAAAAGCTGCAGGAATGGAAAAATGAGATGAAAGCTTTTAAGTGGCTTGAGATTGTTGGTGAAAAGCTCAATACCGATTTTAAAGAACTTGAGAAGATTGGAAAGAAGCTCATGAAAGAATACGACTCAGTTTACGCCGCCTTTGAAGAGGCAGCTTTCGAAGGTTACGAAGTGCTCTCACCCATTGTCGGGGAGGAATTTGCAAAGGAGATGGCAGAAATTGCAAGGGAGAATATTAAACCCAAGAGGGTTAAGGTGAGAGGGTATTTTGAGCTTAAAAGCAATGCCTCAGATGGTATCGAGAGAATCAAGAAGGCCCTTCTGGAAGCTAAAAAAGCTGCAACTGATGGAGTTGAAATGAAGATTGAGTATGTTGGTGCACCAAAGTATAGGATTGTGGTAGAGGCTGATGACTACAAAATGGCGGAAAATGTGCTGAAAAAGGCCACTGATAACGTTCTTAAGGCAATCAAGAAGCTGGGTGGGGAGGGCAACTTCATAAGGGAAGCTGTATGAAGGTTTTAATGAGAAAGTGTGGTAATTGTGGAAGGTACACTCTCAAAGAGACCTGTCCAGTTTGTGGGGAGAAGACCCACATGCCCATCCCTCCGAGGTTTTCAATCGAGGACCCAT
>DAINRD010000297.1:0-1738 GCA_036742095.1 Archaeoglobus sp.
TTTTTGATTTCCACACCCTCAAGGGAGAAGCTGTCGACGCCGAAAACAGATATTACCGGAAGATACCTGAACTCAGGCTCGATAACTGCACCATTCCCCAAAATCTTCAGCGACTTCTGTATTACTAAATTTTCTCTGTAAATGCCCGGTTCGATTAAAATTGTATCGCCGTTGGTTGAGGCTGCTATTGCATCGCTGATTGTGTTGTAATCGCATTCTCCACAAACGCTGAGGGTGGTTGCCGAGACTTGTGATGTTGCTGCAAGCAGGATTAGCAGGGCAAAAAGGCGCATCATTTTCTCACCACCTGGATTTCAATTCTGCCCTCATGCTTGGAACTGCGAACTCCCGTGGATGTGGCTATAGAGCACGAACCCTCCTCGCTAATAGAGTACGGGATAGAGCTTTCTAAAGTGTACTGACCTTTTACCTCCTCCCATTTGTCTTCCCAACTTTTTCAAGAACTATGCATCCCCAGTGAGCATACTTGCCTGTTACAGACGGGTACGTTTCAACAAATACCTTCTCAATTTCTGCAAATCTGCTATAGTAACAACCCTCCCTCCAGTTCGCAGGATCGGTTTCCGGATCACCGTCGTACTGGCAACTTTCTACACGAATGAATGAGTACGTCTCGCTACCACTCTTTTCTCCCGAACTCCAAGATGAAACAGTCACTTCGCTGTATGAGAGGGAATCAGAACCCTTCATGTGGAAGTTCAGAGGAATTGGCCGTATGCACACGAACAAATTTCCTTGGGGGGTTTCGTAAATAATCCCAGTTTTCACATCCGCAACGTGAGCAGATACCATTCCTGAGAATGAGCCCTGAGAGTTCGAAGACCAGCTGTGACTATTATCGCATCTATTATAGACACCTCCCCCGCTTCCTTCGTAACTTGAGAACTTTGAGTGTATGAAGGTGGCCGTAGTCCTCTCAACGTCCTCTCCTTGCTTCCATGTTGTCTGGGATGTGAAGTGGTAACTCTCCGTGGTTGAAGAACTTGCACTTTCAGTTCCCCAGTTACAATCGTTAATATAGGGAGCGCAGCACAAAACCGAACAGGAGAGGGAGCCTCCCTCCATTCCTGAATGCTGTGAAACTATGTTTGCCGACCATTCAATGAGCATCGTGAATTCCTTTTCCTTTACCTTTATGCTGGCTGAATTCCTCACCACCCCCAGTTCGCTTCTGTACTCAAAGCTCACTCTTGCAAGCCCCTCCTTATCCCCGGCAGTGTATTTCAGCTTGGCAACTCCATTTTCATCGGTTACGGGGTTTCCGGAGGCATCTAAAGCTCCCGCAGGAGTTAGCCTGCCGTCAAGAAGCTGAGTTCTGCCCACCACTATGGATTTTCCGGCTAAGGGTTCTCTCTCCCCATTTTCGTTTTCCCTGTAAAGGCTGACCTCCACGAAGGTTGAGTGCCTTGGGAGTATCTCCCTCTCAGCCTTAACATCCATTTTCACCCCATTTATTTTGATTACCGCAACACCAGTAGCTTTCTTCATCCCCCTGCCGTAGGTCACAACTTTAACCAAATCCTCTCCAGCCTCTATGCCTTCTTTGAGCGTGTATTTCGCCACAGCAGTTCCCTCCTCAATCCCCTCTCCAGCTGTTCTCGTATCTCCGATGACCCACTGGTTGGAGCTAACAATCTCCTCCGTTGAGACTTTCGTAGCAAACCAATCAGCCCTCACAACTCCCCTCTCAGTCTCCTTCTGGAAGTAAACCTCCTGC
>DAINRD010000298.1:0-1735 GCA_036742095.1 Archaeoglobus sp.
CAGGAGGATTTGAGCTACGTGGCCCAGCACAGCGACGCCAAGGCTCTGTTTGTTGGCGATCTTCTCCTTCCTATGGCAGAAATGCTGGCACAGCAGCACGACTTTGAGTTTTTCGTGGTGATGAGCGACAGGAAGGTGTATACGAAGCTTGATCCAGCCTACAGCTACGAGGAGCTTGTGGAGAAAGGCAAGAAGGAGAGAGAGTGGGATGAAATTGACGAAAAAAGCACCGCGACGATATGCTACACTTCTGGCACAACGGGAAAACCGAAGGGTGTTTACTACTCACACCGCTCCATCTACCTCCATGCGCTGGGAGGGGTGGCAAATTTCAGAATAGGAGCTGAAGATTGCGTGATGCAGATAGTGCCAATGTTTCATGCCAATGGCTGGGGAGGACACATAGCTGGAACGATGGTTGGTGCAAAACTCGTTTTTCCGGGATTCTTCATGCTACAGAACGCTGACCTGCTGGTTGATCTGATAGTTAAGGAGGGCGTTACCGTGACGAATGCTGCACCCGTCATACTTATTCCAATGCTGGAGTGTCTCAGGAAACTTGAGCCCAAGCCGAATCTTGAAGGGCTAAGGATAGGCTCTGGAGCTTCAGAACCACCAGTAGCGATGATGAAGGGTTTTGCGGAGTTTGGTGTTGAGATAATCCACGCTTATGGTGCAACAGAAACCTCACCACTCGTCACCCTGAACTTCGTCAAACCAGAGCTTGAGCTCAGCGAGGAGGATTACTGGGAGCTGAAGAGGTATCAGGGTCTTCCAGTTCTTGGCGTTGAAGTCAAGGTCGTGGATGCCAATGACAATGAGCTGCCCTGGGATGGTAAGTCCATGGGAGAACTCTGGATTAGGGGTTTGTGGGTTGTGAAGGAGTACTACAATGACGAGAGAACGAAGGATAGCTTCGTTGATGGCTGGTGGAAGAGTGGAGACGTTGCCGTCATAACCCCTGAGGGCTACGTAAAGGTCGTTGACAGAGTTAAGGATGTGATAAAAAGCGGTGGGGAGTGGATAAGCAGTGTTGATTTAGAGAACTACCTCATGGGTCATCCAGCGGTTCTGGAAGCCTGTGTTGTTGCTGCTGAGCATCCGAAATGGCAGGAAAGGCCCATAGCGATTGTCGTTCCCAAGCCCGGCAGTGAGGTTAATAAGGAGGAGCTGAGGGATTTTCTCGCCCAGAGGTTTGCAAAGTGGCAGCTTCCAGACGACATAATCTTCGTGAACGAAATCCCGAAAACGAGCGTTGGGAAGTTCGACAAGAAGAGGCTGAGGGAGCAGTATCGCAAATACCTTGTAGAAAAAATGAAGTGAAATTAAAGCTCGGCAAGAATCTCGTCCAGCAGCTTCAGGTAGTCCTCCTCCCTTCTCCAGAGGTTGCCGAAGCTCATATCTGCATTGGGGTGGTAGTAGCGGTCAATGGCGAGAGCTCTTATGTGCGGGGCAAAGTTCTTTATCGCTGCAAGCATGTTTAGCCAAAACGTCAATTTCCTCATTATTCATTGCCTTGCCGTGTTTCACATCCTCATAGTATTTTTGGTCCTGAACCCATTTATACACCATCAGCTCAAAAAGAAGTCCCTTTACGTCCTCTTCGAACATTTTTGTGTCATTTTTTAACTGAGTTATGTCAATAACATTAGCTCCTGTGATAATTCTATCAAAAACAGATGATTTAGACCTGTCTTTGAGATAATCCTTAAATTGATTCAATTCAACTTCTATC
>DAINRD010000299.1:0-1728 GCA_036742095.1 Archaeoglobus sp.
CCTCCAGCTGCACTTCCCCGCTCCTGTAACGCTCCATTACCTCCTCACAGTCTTTTTTGAACATTTCAAATATTTTATCCTGGTTCAGGAATTCTGCAACTTCCTCAATAGGTTTCTCCCCTCTGATAAACTCTCCAACTGTGTCCAGAAACGTGTTGATGTAAAGCATCAGACTAAGTTTCGGTAAGGGCTATAAATCCGTTGCGATAATGTTTTGGTGATGAAAGAGATTGAGCGAAAGTGTCTTCAGGCACTAATTGGCATCGTTCAGAACCTTTATGATCAGATGAAGGCTGGTCAGATTCCTGAGCTTCACATTGCAACAAGAACAAAGTACAACATAGAGTTTGATGAGGAAAGCGAGGTTTGGGTTTATGGAGACAGAAAGTCGGTCAGGTCTGCCAAAACTGTCAAAGGGGCCTATCAGATTTTGAAGATGACCTACGTCATTGGTTTCCTCAAGGAGCAGCTTAACCTTAACAAATCTTCAACCCTCAGAGAGCTTTACTACATCTCAGAAGGCTGGGGAGCGGCGAAGTTTGAGGAGCAGCCGGAAAGCGACAGGCTGGTTGAGGACCTGGAAATTTTAACCAGCTTCCAGAGGGAACACTTCCACATCCGCCCTGAGGAGGATGGAGCCACCGTCATCGGCCCTCTGAGAGTCAGGGAAGAGACGAGGAGGGGGATGAGGGAGATACACTGTCAGGATGATGTCGGTGAGGGAGGGTATCAGATTCCCGTCAATGTTGACAAGATTGAGTTCGTTGACCACGACGCCAAATTCGTTATCGCCATAGAAACAGGCGGTATGAGGGACAGGCTTGTTGAAAACGGATTTGATGAGAAGTACAATGCCATCATAGTCCATTTAAAGGGTCAGCCCGCAAGAAGCACCAGGAGGCTACTCAGGAGGCTCAACACTGAGCTAAATTTGCCGGTTGTTGTCTTCACCGATGGCGACCCCTGGAGCTACAGAATCTTCGCCAGCGTAGCTTACGGAAGCATCAAATCCGCCCATCTTTCAGAGTACCTCGCCACACCTGCAGCTCAGTTCGTAGGGATAAGGCCAACGGACATTTTAAAGTATGATTTGCCAGCTGATAAGCTCACGGATGAGGACATCAAAGCCCTCAACGCTATCCTCACTGATCCACGCTTCGATTCCGAATTCTGGAAGAAGGAGGTGAACCTGCAGCTTGAGATAAACAAGAAGTCAGAGCAGCAGGCTCTTGCCAAGTACGGTCTTGACTATGTCACGGACGTTTACCTGCCAGAGAGGCTCAGCGAACTGGGAGTGATTTAATTCGATGGGCTCACTGCTCGTAACTGACCTCCAGGTTCAGAAGGTCTTCTGCAACAATCGTGTTTTCGAATACCTTTTTTGCTTCCATTAAAAGTGGAGAGGCATCCTTGGCGTACCGAGTGCTGAGGTGTGTCAGAATTAGCTTTCTGACCTTTGCCGCTTTTGCCACCTCCGCCGCTTCTTTTGCTGTGGAGTGACCGCTCTCTTTCGCCCATTCCTTCAGCTCCTCTGTGAATGACGCGTCGTGGATTAGAATGTCTGCGTATCTCGCAATCTCAACAGTTCTCTCAGTGGGCCTCGTGTCTCCCGTGTAGACGACCTTTCTGCCCCTTCTCGCTTCACCCAGAACCATTTCCGGGGTTATCGTCATCCCCTTCCAGACTATGCTCTCTCCTCTGGCGAGCTTTGCGTAAAGCGGCCCGGGG
>DAINRD010000300.1:0-1721 GCA_036742095.1 Archaeoglobus sp.
GGAGCCATTCCCTCTTCCTTCAGCGGAACCTTGTCAAGGTAAACCTCAGCTCCAAAACCAGCGGCGAGGGCCATCTCCCCGATGACGCAGCTGAGCCCTCCTCCACCCAAATCCTTCATTCCCGTCAGCAGTCCCTTCTCCACGACCTCAAGGCAGGCGTGGATGAGGGGCTCCTTCATTATCGGATTTCCCAGCTGCACCGCTCCTCTTGCTTCCTCCTCGCTCTTCTCGTCGAGCTCCGCTGAGGCAAAGGTTACGCCGTGAATCCCATCCCTTCCTGTCTTACCTCCAGCCAGCACGAACAAATCTCCAGCCCCTCCAGCCCTGCTGTGAATGATTCTGTCCTTCCTCACTATTCCAACGCAGCCAACGTTAACAAGGCAGTTCGTGAGGTAGGCATCGTCAAAGAAAACCATACCGGCAACTGTCGGAATCCCGACTCTGTTGCCGTAGTCCCTTATTCCCGCAACAACACCCTTAAGCAGATACAGGGGATGTTTCGTCCCCTTCGGCAGCTTCTCGTAGGGAGTGTCGAGATTCCCGAAAAAGAGGGGGTCAATTAAAGCGATGGGCTGGGCACCCATGCAGAGGACGTCCCTTAAAATCCCACCAATGCCAGTGGCAGCACCACCATAGGGCTCTATTGCCGAGGGATGATTGTGGCTCTCGAAGGCGGTAACGTAGGCATACTCGTCATCAAACTCCACAACTCCAGCATCCTCCTCAATGGCTGAGATGACGTAATCAGCCTTTGAAGCTTCAAGGAGATACTGCCTCAAATAATACTTCGAGCTCTTGTAGCAGCAGTGCTCACTCCACGCCTGAGCGAGACTCTGAAGCTCGATGTCGTAGGGATTTCTGCCTTTCTGGCGGAAGTAAGCCTGAATGCGCTTCATCTCGTCAACGTTCAAAGCTAAGCCCATCTCCTCACTGATTTTCGCCAGCTCCTCGTCACTGGCATCGAGAATCTCGACCTCATAGAGTTCGAAGGAGACGTCAACCTTCCTGTACATGGCTCTCACTCTCTCCAGACTATGCTGTACTTCTGAATGACGGGATTGGCAAGGAGCTTTTCACACATCTCGGCAATCTCCCTCTCCGCCTCTTCCCTGCTTCTCGCTTCAATGTCAATTCGAAAAACCTTCACGGTTGAGACCTTCTTAACCCTCTTAAAGCCAAGCAGCCTCAGAGCTTTGAGCGTCGCCTCTCCTTCAGGGTCGGCAACGCCCTCCTTGAGCTCGATGTAAACGTCTGCAATCATGGTTGTCTTTTGTTCACACTCTTTAAAAATCAAGCGATTCGGTGTACGATGATAGTGTATGATGATACTTACAACAATTTGACGGGTAAAATTTATAAGTAAAAAATTTTACGAAAATAAAAGTTGAGGACAGTTTACTGTTCTCAAATCAGGGTGGTTGAATGAGGTGGTTAATACCACTAGCCCTGCTGGTATTAGTTACAGCTACGACCTCAGCCGACACTCTCTGCAGTCAGCAGGAAGATGAGAGCTGGGGAAACTTGTTGCTGCATGGCTTTCAGGTTGAAGCCTACAAGCCCGTTAGGGTTGGAGATAAGGTGTGCTACTCCTTCTACTTGAAGAACTCAGGCAGCAGCGACGTAAAGCTGGGGAAAAAGGGAGTTTACCTTTACACCAACGATGGCGATTTGAGCAGTAACTCAGGAGTTACCATCAGCCTGGGAAAGTCCATTTTTGTAAA
>DAINRD010000301.1:0-355 GCA_036742095.1 Archaeoglobus sp.
TCTTCTGCAACAGCGGGACGGAGGCTGTAGAAGCTGCCCTGAAGTTTGCGAGAAAGGCGACTGGAAGGAAGAAGTTCGTTTCCTTTACGGGTGACTTTCATGGAAGAACGATGGGTGCTCTGTCCGTAACACACAAAGAAAAGTTCAGAAAACCCTTTGCACCTCTTGTTGAGCCGGTGGAGTTTGCAGAATACAACAGCGTGGATGATCTGGAAAAGAAGGTGGACGACGAGACCGCAGCTTTGGTCATTGAGCTTATTCAGGGAGAAGCAGGAGTTTATCCAGCAGAGAGGGAGTTTGTGAAGGCTTTGGAGGAAATGCGAGAGAAGTACGGATGTCTCATAATCGTCGATGA
>DAINRD010000301.1:365-1704 GCA_036742095.1 Archaeoglobus sp.
ATGAAGTGCAGACGGGTTTTGGCAGAACAGGCAGGTGGTTTGCCAAGGAGCATTACGGTCTGAAGCCTGATTTAATGACAATGGCAAAGGCAATGGGCTCCGGATTCCCTATCGGCTGTTGCGCTGTCAGTGAAGAGGTGTCGGAGAAAATAGAGGCTGGAGACCACGGCTCAACTTTTGGAGGAAATCCACTTGCGTGCACAGCTGCTCTGGCAACGATTGAGATGATAGAAAGAGAAGGGCTGGTAGAGAATGCAGCGAAGGTGGGTGAGTACTTCATGAGTCAGTTAAAAGAGCACTTTGATGGGGTGAGAGGAATGGGGCTGATGATTGGCTTTGATGTCGATGATGCTGTCAGCTTTGTCAGAAAATGCCTGGAAAAGGGCTTGCTGGTGAACAACACCTCCGAGAAAACAATCCGCCTTGTTCCACCGCTGATACTCAGCAAAAAAGAAGTTGACCTGGCCGTTGAAGTGATGACCTCTTTCTAATTTTAACTTATTGCACTCAATAACAAAAAAGCCGACGGTTCCCGCAGTTCCCGTGCCCTCTCGGAACACAGTACTTTGCGGGACGGAACGGGGCTTAACTTCCGGGTTCGGAATGAGTCCGGGTGTTTCCCCCGTCCTATGACCGTCGGCGATAATTGCTTAAGCTCTGAGCTATTTAAGGATTTTGGTTGCCGAGAATCCGCTCCTCTATGCTTATTTTTCTTGTGAAATTCTCCCTTACGTCAGGTTTCATCAGGTACCATATAATCAAGAGGTGTAAGAGAATTTCAGCGATTGCAGCAGGCTGAACAAAGAAGAGAAAGATGCTGTAAACGACATTAAAGCCAGAAATTATGACTGCAAGAATTCTCCCCCACTCTTTAAGCATGAAGAGTCCAAAACCCGTTACAGTATATACAGCTCCGAAGAGAAGGGCGGAGTAAGAAGCAAGGTCGTAAATTGTTTTTAAAGTCTCCTCATCCATGGGAATCTCGTAGATTGAGGTTTCGTTCAAAAACTTTCCGTATTCATCAACAAATATTGGATAGGTCACGTCTTTGGAGAGAATTAGAACTGCTCCTGTAATAAAGGCAAAGAATCCAATGGCAAGGGCTAAAATCGAAAGGACGCATGGAATTTTTTTGGCTTCTTTAACTTAAATTTTTTGTGTTTTTGAGGAGGGTTCTGGAATCCTTTTGCAGTTTAAAAGAAAAAATACAGATTGATAAAAGAAATTAGGATGGAAACTTCGCCTCCCCCATACAGGACGTTTATTTTAAATGCAGTGGATAAAGGATAAAAAAGGTACGTGATTCACTCTACACCCACAAAAACTCTTCCTCTCTCCC
>DAINRD010000302.1:0-1674 GCA_036742095.1 Archaeoglobus sp.
TCCCTGTCCATACCCAAAGAATCCCATAGCTTCCAGAGCGATAATTTCGGCAATTGTGAAGCAGTCATGAACCTCCACAAAGTCGATGTCCTTGGGAGTCATATTTGCCTCCTTAAAGGCCATCTCCGAAGCTTTCCTTCTCGGTATCGCTCTGATGATATCCTCCTTCTGCCTGAAAAGCCCTCCCGCTGACGATTGCCCTGTTCCCCTTACGTAAACGGGCGTGTCAACGAGCTCCTCTGCCAAGTCGGCAGCTGCAATGATTGCAGCGCTTCCACCGTCGGTCATGGGGCAGCAGTCCAGCAGCGTTAAGGGGGAGCTAATCATCCTTGAATTCAGAACATCCTCAACCTTCAAATCACCAAGCTTCCCGTAGAACTGCGCCTTGGGGTTTATCGCCCCATACCTGTGGTTCTTTACGGAAACCATCGCCATCATCTCTCTGAGCTCCTCAAGCGGTATCTCATACTTCTTGGAGTAAAGCCTCGCTGCGAGGGCGAAAACTCCGGGGAACGTCAGCCCTGCGGTAATCTCGTAAACGCCATCTACCGCAGTCGCTAAAGCCCTCGTTCCTATTTCCGTTCCAGCGGTGTAGAGCCTCTCGCTCCCTCCAACCGCAACGATGTCGTAGTAGCCTGCAGCGACAGCCCTCACAGCCTCTCTGAAAGCAACGCTGGATGAAGCGCACGCCCCCTCGTATCTTATAGCTGGTATCCCCCTCAGCCCTATCTCGTCCGCCATGAAGCCCGACAGATTGCCTGAGCCGTCCGTCATCTCTCCGACAAAGTTACCGTAGTATAAGGCCTGAATGTCCTTCAGCTCGATGTTGGACTCCTCAAAGGCCTCATAAAAGGCCTCTGCAAACAAATCGACGAGAGATTTATCGGGATGCTTCCCGAACTTCGTCATTCCAACCCCCAAAACCGCAACGTCTCTCAAACTTAACACCTCCTAAATTTCCTCAAACTCTCCTCCACCTTCCTTCAGAATCATGAGGTAAAGCAGGTAGCTGAGCTTGTTCAGCCACTCAACCACCAGAAGCCTTGCTTTTCCCTCTCTGTAGAGCCTCACCGCCTGCCTTTCAGCCCTCCTCACCACTGCTCTTGCAACGCTGAGAAAAGCCGTACTTTCATCCTTCTCAAGAATAATGAAGCGGTGGGGCTTTTTCACAGCCCTTTCAAACTCCTCAACTCTCTCAAGCATCCACTCCAAGTCCTTCTCGCTCAGCTTTTGAAGGGAGGGCTCAGCTCCCACAAGGAAAAGCATTTTCTGAATCTCCAGAAGCGTCTCCCTCACCTTCTCGTCCCGACATACCATGTGAAGCTGGAGTCCTTGTCTACTATCTCCCCCTTCCCCGTTCTCGTGAGGGAGCTATCCTTTGTTAGCATTGTGAATGACCTCCTCGACAATTTGTTCTGCAGCGGTGTAGGGGTCGGTCTCACCTCTCAGCAGCTTCACCAACAAATCCCTGTAGTTTGTTTTCTCCTTGACGAGCTTGATTACGTCGTTCATAACAATCTCAAATAGCTCCCTCTTCACCCTCTCCCTTCTCCTCTTCTCTATCAGCCCTGTCTTCTTCATGTAGTCAAAATGCTCCTCAATGGCATCCGCAAGCTCCTTTATCCCCTCTCCTCTGTCGGCGACGGTCTTAATGACGGGTGGATTCCAGCCCTT
>DAINRD010000303.1:0-1126 GCA_036742095.1 Archaeoglobus sp.
GAATAGGGCTTGTAAGCACCATAGCCACCGCACACTACATAGTGGAGCTCAATCTTGAAACCATTGGTATTGTTGACTCAAGGCTTCTCCCGCCAGTCGCATCCCTATTCGAGGGGGTGATTTTACCTCCAGTAAGGGTTTACCAGAGCACCGACCTTGGGTTTGTGCTCATTCATTCAGACGTTCCAATCATCCCTCAGGCTGCTGTGGACATAAGCAGGAAAATCGTCCAGTTTGCGGCTGAGATCAATGCGAGGAGAGTTTACTCCTTTGCTGGAGTTGCCACCTTTGAAGACAAGAAGAGGGTTTTTGCCGCAGCCACAAACAAAGAGCTTCTGGAGGAGGTTAAGGATTACGCAGAGATATTCAAAACGGGAACGATTTCGGGGATAGCGGGGAGCATAATGAACGAGTGCGTCGCTGCGAAAATGCCGGGAATCGTGCTTCTCGGAGAAACTACAGGCTTCAATCCCGATCCAAGAGCTGCTGCCAG
The DNA here is from genome assembly GCA_036742095.1 of Archaeoglobus sp. GTDB lineage: Archaea > Halobacteriota > Archaeoglobi > Archaeoglobales > Archaeoglobaceae > Archaeoglobus. The sequence goes on from DAINRD010000303.1 coordinate 494, forward strand.
CTTGATTGAAGCTGTAAACGGAATAATGAGATGGGATGTCAGTGTGGAGAAGCTGCTTAGGGAGGCTGAGATGATAGAGGCCCAGATGCAGAGGCTGGCGGAGCAGGCGAGGATTCAGGAAGAGAGGAGAGAGGAGTTCCCCATGTACAGGTGATAGCATGAAGTGTTTGGTTCTTACCGGCATTTCGAGGAGCGTTATTGAGGAGCTGGTGAGGAGAAACCTCAGAACCGTAGAGTTGAGAAGTGCCCACAACGTTGCCACCGCAATGAGGGCAGAGCCGGGAGACTGCGTTTTCCTCACTCCTGCAAGGATAAACGACCTGGGGAGGGGTGTAAGCGGGCTAATTGCGGAGGTAACCGGGAAGGAGATAATGAGCCAATCCCTCTTCTACCAGTCTCCATACTACATCGAGGAGAGCGAGCTTACAGTTGTAAGGCTGAAGCTGAGACCGAAGAGTCTCGGCAGAATGATTCAGGTGAAAAGGGGAGCATTTCTGGAAACCATTGAGGGAGACGTGGTTGAGATGTCATACTTTGATGCGAGGTAGCCTTATTTTTAGAGAATATTAAATTTTTGTGTGCTAACGAAGGGTACGGGCTATGCTCACTCTCTTTGTCAATACCTGCAGCCTT
>DAINRD010000303.1:1136-1668 GCA_036742095.1 Archaeoglobus sp.
TCCATCATCGCAGCTATTTCACTTACCGCCGTAACAGAAAGATTCGCCAAATCTGGGGGGCTTAGGGTTTTTTACATAAGCTTCTCCTTAATCTTACTGTTATTTGCAGCGGTGATGCTCACTCTCTTTGTCAATACCTGCAGCCTTTGCAGCGAATCATGCTCAGTCAGAGAGTGCGGTGTTGAAATCGCACTATTCAACGCGGAAATCAGCTGTCTGTGCCAGTAGAAGGAAAGAATTAAATCGCAAGAGATGATTTTAGGGGTAATGATAACGGGAACAGTAATCAACGCCGTTACGGTTGTTTTTGCATCACTCCTCGGCCTCGCCATTGGCTCCCGACTGAGCGAGAACATTAGGGGAGCTATTATAAACGTCCTCGGTCTGGCAGTGCTCTTAATTGGAATTAGCATGGCCTTGGAGACAAAAAACGTCCTGATTCCCACGCTCAGCGTTGTTTTAGGGACGGCAGTGGGAGAGGTTTTGGGGATAGAGAATGCACTTCAGGCATTTGGTGATAGAGTTGAGCGCA
>DAINRD010000304.1:0-1650 GCA_036742095.1 Archaeoglobus sp.
GGATTACAGAGCAGCGATGGAAGCTCTGAAGGAGGTTGGGATGGAGAAAATGGCCGACAGGCTTTTCTCGGAGCTCAGCGGTGGAGAGAGGCAGAAGGTTATGCTTGCGAGGGTTTTTGCCCAGCAGCCCGAAATAATGCTGCTCGACGAGCCAACAGCTCATTTGGACATAGCGGCGCAGATTGAGATAATGGAGATTGTAAGGAGCAAGGTGGAGCAGGGAAAGGCTGCAATAGTTGCAATACACGACATAAACCTCGCATCCTCCTTTGCAACCAAAATTCTGATGGTAAAGGACGGTGTTGTTGTCTACGCGGGAAGGCCGGAGGATGTCATTACGGAGGAGAGCATAAGGGATGTTTTTGGGGCTGATGTTGTTGTCAGAAGATACGGAAGGGGGGTTTACATCGCCCCGAAGCTGAAGGTTCCGAACGGTTTGAGGAGGGTTCACGTCATATGCGGAGGGGGGAGTGGTGGAGCAATCATGCACATGCTCAGGGAGGTAGGATACAAGGTTTCCGCGGGGGTTGTGAACATCCTTGATTCCGACTGGGAGAACGCGGTTGAGCTGGGAGAGGTTGTTGACGAAGCCCCATTTTCACCGATAAGCGACTCTTCGCATCAGAAAAACATAGAGATGATTGAGAAGAGCGATGCAGTTGTGCTGGCGAACCTGAGCGTTGGAAAGGGGAACTACAGGAATCTTCTCGCAGCATTGCATGCAGCAAACCTCGGCAAGCTCGTTGTGGTTGACAGAACTCCCTTTAAAGAACGAAATTTTGCCGGAAAGGAGGCGGAGGAGCTTTACATTAAAATTCTGGAAAAAGCGGTGGTTGTGAAAAGTGGGGAGGAGGTTCAGGATGCCGTACGAAAATTACTGGGTTGACGAAAGAACTCTGGTGGTTTCGGGAGACTTCTTCGGCGTCAGCACGGGGTTGCTGGGAGGGTGGAAGAGAGTGAGACATGCGTTCAACCACACTGTAAGCGAGGAATTCCACTCGATGGAGCCTGCAGAGTACCTCAGAAAGGTTGCGAGGGGATACGGGCTCAAATCCTACTTTGGCCTGCTCACCTCCGTTCCCATCGAGAAGCTCAGCGTGAAAGGCTGCGGAGAGGTGACGGTGTTCGCCACTGCGGGAGTCATGAATCCCAACGAGAGGATAGGGACGATAAACATAATAGCGGTTTTCGAGTGCAGGATGAGCAGGGCGGCGATGCTCAACGCCATTATAACTGCAACCGAGGCAAAAACGAAGGCTTTGCTGGAAGAGGGGCACAACTTCACGGGCACGAACACCGACGCGGTTGTGGTGCTATGCACTCAGAAGGGGGGGTATCACAGGTACTGCGGTCCTGCGAGTGAAGTCGGCAAGAAGCTCTGGAGATGTGCTGGGGAGGCGGTGAAGGACAGCTTAGCAAGATGGTAAGCTCCGTGGTAGCAAATCAAATATGCTTTATTTTGTATCAAGTTATTTGGAAAACTTTATAAATTGAAATTCGAATTGTTGGAGCATGAGGAAAGTTATTTTGATTTCCATCATGCTGGTAATGCTTACCGCAGCAGCGAGTGCCACCACGTTTCATGGGGATGTGCAGAGGACAGGGAATTTCACGGCGAGTGGAAAGATCATCCCACACCTCGTCTGGAAA
>DAINRD010000305.1:0-1212 GCA_036742095.1 Archaeoglobus sp.
GGGAGGGCTTGGGTTACTTCATAATGGTCATGTACAATGTTGGCGGAAGGACTGCGGAAATAGTTGCAGGGATGGCGATGATAGGAATCATCGGCTACATGATGAACTGGCTGCTTCTCAAGGCTGAGAGGTGGGTGATGCCGTGGCGCTGATTGTTGAGGGGCTGAAGAAAAGCTATGGAAATCTGAGGGTTCTTGACGGGGTGACTTTCAGCGTTGAAAAGGGGGAGTTCGTCTGCCTTATCGGGGAGAGCGGTTGTGGAAAAACGACAATTCTCAAGATAATAGCGGGTCTTGAGAAGCCAGATAGTGGGAGGGTGGAGTTTGCGGGTGTAGTGAGAATGGGCTTCGTTTTTCAGGACGACAGGCTTCTGCCGTGGAAGACGGTTCATGACAACATTCTCTTCGCCCTTAAAGCTTCAGGGATTGAGGATGGGGAGGTTGTGAAAGAGATAATCGACACAGTTGGGCTGAGGGGGTTTGAGAACTACTATCCAAAGCAACTCAGCGGAGGAATGAGGCAGAGAGTGGGAATTGCAAGGGCTTTAGCTGTGAATCCCGACCTTCTGCTAATGGACGAGCCCTTTGCCAGCCTCGATGCGAGAACGAGGGAGAGAATGCAGGAAGAGCTTCTGAGGATTGTTGAGGGGAAGACTGTGGTTTTTGTAACCCACAGCATTGATGAAGCCGTTTATCTGGCTGATAGAGTGGTTGTGCTCTCTCCCAGACCTTCAAGAGTCCTGAGAATCGTTGAGGTTGAAATTGAGAAGCCAAGGGACAGAAATTCGGAGGAGTTCGTTGAGAAAAGGAAAGAAATTTACAGTGCCCTTAAACCTTAATCATGGGGAAGCTGGTTGTGAGTGCTGTAATCATCTCTGCCATCTTTCTCACCATTCTTCTCTCTTCTGCCTACCAGAAGGATTACCTCCTCATTTCCGGCAGCGAAAGCTGCATCCTTCCGGCAAAAAACTTCTCAGTGTCATTTATCCACTCTGTCGAGCTTTCAAAGGAGATTGATTTCTTTTACGTGCAAAATGGAGATATTTACCTCCACAAAACCCTTGTCAGGTCTGCGGGCTGGGGGCTGCCCAGCACAGAGAATTTCACAACCACTGATGAGGGCTTTGAGTATGCGATTAAAAGACGCATTGGAGTGTTAAGAATCTCCACAAATCCTTTAAACCACTACACCCTTCACTTGGATGAAAGGAGC
>DAINRD010000305.1:1383-1626 GCA_036742095.1 Archaeoglobus sp.
CGCTTTTGCCATTGCCATCGCCTTCCTGGTTTTCCCCCTCTCAAAGAAGAGAACTGAGACAAAAATCCCCTTTTACGATTTCATACTCGCAGCGGTAGGATTCTACGCTGCTTTTTATCTGGCAATGAACTACAAAGAGCTTCTCTTAAGGGCTGCCATTGGCTATACACTCTTTGATTTTCTAATAGCAGTTCTCGCTGTAATATTTGTCCTCGAAGCGACGAGAAGGGTTGTCAATCCTGC
>DAINRD010000306.1:0-1597 GCA_036742095.1 Archaeoglobus sp.
GACGGACTTGCTGCCGGAAAGGGAGTTTACGTTTGCGATTCCATAGAGGAGGCTTTAAGGGCTGTTGACGAAATAATGATTCAGAAGAAGTTTGGAGAGGCTGGAAACAGGATTGTTATTGAGGAGAGGCTGAGGGGGATTGAAGTTGCCTTCACCGCCATCACAGATGGGAAGACTGTGAAGCCCTTCGGCCACGCAAAGGACTACAAGAGGGCCTTCGACAGCGATGACGTTGAGGGATTGAGGGACTTTTACATAGGCCTCACCAGAAAGTTCTTCACCAAAGCTCAGATAGAGCAGCTTTTCAAGGAAGGAAAGCTCATCAACCCGAACACTGGCGGAATGGGAGCTGTAAGTCCCCATCCCGCTGTATCGCTGGATTTAGAGCAGAAAATCATGGAAATGGTCGTGGAGCCGATTATAAAGAATTTCGACAAGGAGTTTAAGGGTGTGCTTTATCCCGTAATAATGCTCGTTGAGGAGAATGGGGAGCTTATACCAAAGGTTCTTGAGATAAACGTGAGGGACTGCGACCCCGGAGCTGAGGCAAAGCTTCCGAGGCTTGAGAGCGATATTGCTGAAATTTCAATGGCTGTTGTGGAGGGCAGGCTTGATGAGGTGGAGATAAAGTTCAGCAGCGATTACTGCGTTGCTGTTTGCGCAATCAGCGGGGCGCTGAAGGGGAGAGAGGGGCTGAAGCCCGGCTATCCGGCAGACCACTACACCAGCCAGCCGATAACAGGCATTGAGGAGGCTATGAAAGATGCAATAATCTACGCCAACGGCATAGCAAAAACGAATGGATACGTCACAACCGGCGGGAGAGTTCTTACGGTTGTTGGCAGAGGAGAGAGCATTGAGGAGGCGAGGGGAAAAGCGTATTCAGCCCTTGAAAAAATCAGTTTCCCCGGCATGAGGTACAGAAAGACCATAGGGCTGGATGTAGCTGAGTAATTCAGTATTTTGAGATGTACACATCACCGTAAAATTCCTCCTGTCTGATTTCTACCTTTCTTCTAAAGGCCAGATGCAGGATGGAAACATAATAGTCAACGAGAGTTGGTACATCCCAGCTTTTCACGAGTGCAAAAAGAGTAACGAAATCTTTTTTCTTTAATATATCCAGAACCTCCCTCTCAACTCTCGCAATCATCTCTTCCAAGCTTTCCTCATGTGGAACCTTCAAGGCCTCTTCTATACCAACTTCCTCCCGCATCTCCCTTCTCTTCCTTTTTCTTCTTCTCCTCTCAACCTCTTCTGCCCTCCTGAGCTCGTCTATCAGGTCTTTAAGAGTCGTAATCTTTCTTACCCTTCTCCTCATCGAGGTGAGAGCTTCGAGGATGACCTCATCAAGCTCCTCCTCGTCAACCTCCTCGGGAAACTCAAGGGGCTCGTCCAGGAAGTAGAGGGGGTCGTAGTCGTACGTTTCAAAATCTTCCTCCTCTCCGCCCAAAGCCTCAAGGGTTATCGCTTCAGCCTTCATTCTGACGAGGATTGCAGCGTAGAGTAAAACTCTCCCTGAAACCCTCAAATCAAGCTTTTTTGCAGCCTCTATCCTCTTCAGAAACCTGTCCGTAACATCAACTACGTCGATGTT
>DAINRD010000307.1:0-1577 GCA_036742095.1 Archaeoglobus sp.
ATGAGTGGAGGGCAGCAGCAGAGAGTGGCAATTGCCAGGGCTCTGGCAAACAACCCGAAAATCCTCCTTTGCGATGAGCCCACTGGAAATCTCGACACCAAATCTGGCGAGCAGGTAATGGAGATAATCAGGCACCAGAATGAGGAGCTTGGCGTTACCGTGATTCTTGTTACCCACGACCCTACCCTGGCAAAGTACGGTGATGTGGTTGTTAGGCTGAGAGACGGAAAGATTGAGACAATGGAGAGGGTGGGTAGGTAAAATGTACTTTGAGCTGGCAAAAAGAAACCTCCAGAGGGCAAAGATAAGGAGTCTTCTCGCGGTAATTGGAATTCTGATTGGAGTTATGGCCGTCTCAGCCATAGGAATTTTTGGTGAGAGCTTAAAGGCCACAGTTCTGGAGAATTTTGAAGAAGTGGCCAACGAACTGATTGTGACTCCCAACTTTCAGGAGGGATACAAATATCTCGACGAGAAGGACATACAGCGAATAAAGAAGCTGCCAAATGTTGCCGAGGGTATAGCCATAAAATCTGACTCTCTGCTCGTGGAATCGAAGAAAAAGAAATCATACGCAGTGGTTTACGCCATGGAGGAAGAGGATGTCGAGAGCATGTTTGATGCAGAAGAAGGCTCCATAAGGCTCAAAGGCAGCTGCGTTGTAGGGAAAAGACTTGCCGAGTTTGCGGAAATAAGAGTTAACTCCAAGATAACAATCGCCGGAAAGGAGTTCAGAGTTGCTGCAATTCTCGAAGATAGTGGAGCAAGATTTGACATAAACCCTAATTCGGCCATCTTTCTCTCTCCAGAAGATTTCAGGAAGGTCAGTGACGTTGGATACACCATGATGATTGTAAAGGCAGAGAGTCTCGATAAAGTTGACGAAGTTAAAAAAGAGATTGAGGAGAAGATAAACAGCAGGGATGAGAAGGTCGTTGTTTTCGACCTCAAAATCATCCTTGAAAGTATAAACGAGGCCTTTTCCCAGATAAACACCTTCCTTATGGCAATAGCCTCAATATCTCTCCTCGTGGCTGGAGTGAGCATTCTCAACATCATGCTCATGTCAACCATTGAGAGAACCAAGGAAATTGGAGTGATGAGGGCTATAGGAGCTTACAGAACGACGATTCTCAGAATTTTCCTGATGGAAGCTCTGATTCTTGGCGTTATTGGAAGTTCGGTCGGGAGTGTGCTGAGCATCGTTGGGGGATACGCTATAGACTACATAATCTTGCAGAACACCAAATACATCTTCCAGCCCTCAACTCTCCTTTATCTCATACTTGGCTTCTCCATCGGGGTATTTACATCCATTGTAAGCGGCCTCTATCCAGCCTGGAAGGCAAGCAGATTGGAGCCCATAGAAGCTCTGAGATACGAATAAGTTCAGAATTTGACTTTAGTTTGATGACTGAGGAGTTAAAATAGTTTTTTGTTTATAAAATGATACTCCTAACTATAAGAAAAAGCCTTGAGCAAGTTCCGCTAATTTTTTATAAGTGAAAGACGAGTTGTGGATGGTGTCTAAAAATGACAAAACTTCTGGACATTGATGAAAAGGACAGAATGATTCT
>DAINRD010000308.1:0-1006 GCA_036742095.1 Archaeoglobus sp.
TGCTGCTGTAATCCAAGAGCTCTTCGAGAAAAAATTCGACGAGCTCGGAGCTATAGGGGACACTCGTGTTGAGGTTGGAGATACTGTGGTTAGTGTAGATGATATAGTAAAAATCTTCGGAACCCAGAAGCAAGAGGGCAGCGTGATATTTTTCGACGCATTCCCTACGCCTGAGCAGATAAAGGATAAACCAGTTCTCGAACTCGACATAATGAATCCTCACTATCAACCATACTACCAGTATGGGGAGCCTCCAGGAGACTGGCACCCACCAAATCCAATCTTCTTCTTAACTGTTCCAGAAGGTGTTGAATTCATTTTTGCCGTGGCTTCGAGAGATTCGGATGTTTTGGCTGAGAAAGCAGAAAAACTGCTCAAAGAGGCTTTGCAAAAATTCGGAGTGGGTGCAAAGACGTCACTGGGCTACGGCAGATTTGATGCGCGTGATGATAGGTAAAAAGTTTTTACGAGAGGATGTGGAGGTTGAGTTATGGCATTGGATAGGACTGACAGGAATATCATCGAAGGCAAGATAGACGTAATTGAGACTGCACGCATAATCTCATCTTTCGGACTTGAAAGAGCTGGGAGTTCGAAATACTTGGAAAGACGGGGATAATAGATGAAAAAATCTCTTCAAAACAGGTTTTGAGCAAACTATGACCTTCTCTCTCCAGCTCACAAGACTTAAAGCCAAACTCTACTTCCCCCAGTACCACCTCCCACCCTTCCTCGGCAACAAGTTCAGAGGAGGTTTTGGCAGCGTTCTGCTGAAAGCGGTTTGCAGCCATCTTAAACCATCCTGCAACATCTGCAAGTCGGTCGATGACTGCCTCAACCATGCTCTCTACACAAGAGACAGGCAGAAAAGGGGTAAAACCCAGCCAGTCCGACCAATCGTGTTCATCCCGCCCTTTTTCGGCAGGCCTGTAAGCGGAAGAGGAGAGCTAACACTTTACATCAACGTTTTCGGGGATTACATCAAGTACTTACCACACATCATCTA
>DAINRD010000308.1:1016-1577 GCA_036742095.1 Archaeoglobus sp.
ATCTACGGTCTCCGCTATCTTGGCAAAATGGGGCTCAATGCTACAAGCAAATACGAAATTGTGAGCATTTCGGATGCCATAAGCGGAAAGGAGGTTTACGATGGCGAAACGGTTTTTGTTGAGAACCTTAAAAGCATTGAGCTGGGCAAAATCAAACCCAGAGAGCTGGAGAAGGAGGTGGAAGTTGAGTATCTAACACCCATAGAAGCCAAAACCCCTATAAATCTTCCATTCCTCATTCACATAGTGCGAAGGAGGCTAATCCTCTTCGTCAACGAGTACGGCGGTGGAGAGGTGCCTGAATTTTACTGCGAAGCGGAAACACTGGAATCGAGCTGGGAGAAACACGAGTTGCATCACAGATCGAAGAGGCAGGGCTTAAGGTCTTTTTTCGGTGTTACGGGGAGGGCGAGATATTCGATTTCAGAAATTGACGATAATGCTCTGACTCTCCTCTCAATAGGAGAGCTTATTGGCGGTGGAGCAAAAGCAAGCTTTGGTATGGGGTTTTTCAGGATTCGGAGTTAATTGCTGAAACCTATTTGAAGTCTTTGAAATCTC
>DAINRD010000309.1:0-879 GCA_036742095.1 Archaeoglobus sp.
ATTCCCTTCTCACCGTCAACCGTTACGACCATGCCATCCTTTAAAATCTTGGTGGCCTCCCTCGTTCCAACAACGGCGGGAACTCCAAGCTCTCTGGAAACGATGGCTGCGTGACAGGTCATCCCACCCTCATCAGTCACAATTGCAGCAGCCCTCTTCATCGCTGGCACCATGTCCGGCGTGGTCATGGTCGTTACAAGGATGTCTCCTTCTCCAACCTTCGAAATCTCCTTTTCGCTGAAAATCACCTTAACTTTGCCCGAAGCAATGCCGGGTGAGGCTCCAAGCCCCTTAAGAAGTATTTTACCCTCAACCGCAGCTTTCACCTCTTCAGCATCCTTTTCCTCCCTTATCGTTGTTACCGGTCTCGACTGGACGATGTAGATCTTGCCATCTTCAATGGCCCACTCCACATCCTGCGGTTTTCCGTAGTGGTCCTCGATGAGTTCTCCAAGCGTTACCAGTTTCTCGATTTCATCGTCACTCAACACTCTCTCGTTTGCCTTTTCAGCATCAAGCTCCACCTTTACAGTCTTGCCATCTTGCTTGGTAAGCATGAACTTCTTCTCCCCCACTTTGACCTCTTCCAGTTTCCTGCTCTCCCTGTTGTAAACATAGGTGTCTGGAGTGACCAGACCGCTGACAATGGCCTCTCCCAAACCAAACACTGCCTCAATAATACAGCGCTTTTCTCCCGTCACCGGGTGGGAGGTGAACATAACCCCGCTCTTCTCGCTGTTGACCATCTTCTGCACTACAACGGCAATACTCACATCCTCATGCTGGAACCCCTTCTGAACTCTGTAATAGATAGCCCTAGGCGTGAAAAGGCTTCCCCAGCACTTCTTAACTTTCTCAACAACCTCATCCTCACCAACG
>DAINRD010000309.1:889-1562 GCA_036742095.1 Archaeoglobus sp.
TTCCCCCACGACGTTGAGGTATGTCTCCTGCTGTCCTGCGAAGCTCGCATCGGGCAAATCCTCAGCTGTTGCGGAGCTCCTGACTGCGACGAAAACTTCCTTACCCTCTTCCATGCAGAGCTTCCTGTAGGCCTCTCTTATCTCCTTCTCAATTTCTTCGGGAATCTTTGAGTTCTCTATAATCTCTCTAATCTCCCTGGATGCTGCTTCAAGCTTTTCAGTATCCTCAACGTCAAGATTCCGGAGAATGGAGTATATTTTCTCTCCGATACCTGTTTTTTCGACGAATTCTCTAAAGGTCCTCGCATCAACAACAAAACCATCAGGAACGGGAATTTCGGCTCTTAAAAGTTCACCAAGGTTTGCACCTTTCCCTCCGACGAGAGGAATGTCATTCTTATCAACATCTGCCAACCACAGTATCGGCATTTGCTCACCTCGTTCTGAGTTGGTAAAGGTCTTAAAAAATTTTAGGTGAAGCGTAATAGCTATATTGGGCAAGGATTCACAAATGCTGATGGCAGGTAAAGCAACGTTTTATGCAGTGGCAGTCTTCTCAGGAATTCTCGCCGCAGTGGCTGGAAATGTGCTTTACTTCAATATTGCTTTCTCAGAAACTCATGGAGCAAAATTTTACTTCTTCTACTCCGACTACTGCCACTACTGCCTTGAG
>DAINRD010000310.1:0-1550 GCA_036742095.1 Archaeoglobus sp.
CCCATCTCGGTAGCGGCGAAGGGCTTTTCGAGTTCTTCCTTCTCTCCCCTCTTTGCCGTGAGCATCTCCTCCTCAGGACCCCAGTCAGGGCTTTCATCAGGTTCGAAGATGTCCTCCCTGCCCAGTGCGAAGCCGAAGAGCTTCATCCCCATGTCTTCCATGGCAACGGTGCCCGAAAGGATAATCAGGTCTGCCCAGGACAGCTTTCTGCCATACTTCTTCTTTATCGGCCAGAGCAGCCTAATCGCCTTGTCGAGGTTTATGTTGTCCGGCCAGTTTATTCTTGGCGGAAAGCGGATGCTACCATCTCTCGCCCCGCCTCTGCCATCAAAAATTCGGTAGCTACCAGCACTGTGCCATGCGAGGCGGATGAACAAAGGTCCGTAATGGCCGAAGTCAGCCGGCCACCAGTCCTGAGAGCTTCTCATCAGCTCCTTCAAATCCCTTATGACAGCATCGACGTCGAGGGTCTCAACCTCCTCAATGTAGTCGTAATCCTCCCCGTAGGGATTCTGGAGGTTCTGCTTCAGAATTTTCAGGTTCAGCCTGTTGGGCCACCAGTCCGTAATCCACCTTTTCCTATGCTTCCCAACCCCTTCTTCCATAACATCACCCTGTCTCATCATACTTAAAGCTGATGTTTAAAATAATTTCGACTTAGAAGTTATTTCTGAAGAAAAATGTTTTTTACCAAGAGGTGAAATTGAGGCTGTGTGGAAGGAGAGGGCAGTGGAGGAGATGAAGAAAGCAGGGTTGAAGCTAACACCGCAGAGGCTGAAGCTGATTGAGGTAATAGATAAAATTGGGGGCAGGCATCCCACTTTGAAGGAAGTTTACGAAGAATTAATGAGGGATTTCCCTACAATGAGCTTCTCAACTCTCTACTCCAACCTGCTGATTTTCAGGGGAATGGGCTTGATGGACTTTTTCACGCTTGAGGGAGAAACGAGGGTTGAGGTGAACTGCGAGCCGCACTTCAACGTAATAGAGAGGGAGGAGGTTAGGGATTTCGTGGATGAGGAGCTGCTGGCAGAAATTGAGAGGAAATTGGGGAAGAAAGTCAGGATTGTTAACGTTTTTGTGGAGGAACTGTGAGGATAATCCAATCCCAACCTCAAACTTACACCGCCAATGTTGCTTTGCTAATTCGGCTTTGTTTTTTTGGGGATTCGGTTAACGCCTCCGACAACTTCAGACGACTTCATTTTGGATTTAAACTTCTCGATTCTGGATAGTTTAAGATTTAATCAATTTATTAAATACTTTTGAAAAAGTCCTGATGAGTGAAGCCGAATTTGCTCGGAAAATATCCGAATTTGAGGGATTATGATAGTCAAAAATTTAAATTACGTCGTCATAATCTCCTGTTACCGGAACAGAGGCTTCAGCGTTCTTAGGTAGCCAGAGCATCCCTTTATAAATGCAGCGTTAGTTTTGAGGGATGCTGGAGGTAGTGAGGAAAAGGAGCGGTTAACTTTAAATATTAGGTGAAAGGAGGAATTATCGGTAGGGTAAGAACGGGAGTCTCCTGAAAATGGAGATTGAAAGCA
>DAINRD010000311.1:0-1531 GCA_036742095.1 Archaeoglobus sp.
AAGGAAATGCTTGTGGAAAAGAAGCTCTACGGTCTTATTGCAATAGACAGGAGGGAGGCAACTGTCGGATTGCTGAAGGGCAAGAGGATTGAGGTTCTGGACTGGGACACATCAATGGTTCCAGGAAAGCACAGACAGGGTGGGCAGAGCAGCGTCAGGTTTGAGAGGCTGAGGGAGATTGCCATTCATGAGTTTTACAAGAAGGTCGGAGAGATGGCGAGTGAGGCTTTGCTTCCTTACAATGACAGGCTTGTTGGAATTCTGATTGGTGGCCCATCACCAACAAAGGAGGAATTCTACGAGGGAGAGTATCTGCATCATGAATTGCAGAAGAAGGTTATCGGCCTTTTTGACGTTGGTTATACTGACGAATCTGGACTTTACGAGCTTGTTGAAAAGGCCAAGGACGTGCTGCAGGAAGTTGACATAATCAGAGAGAAGAATCTGATGCAGAGATTTCTCAAGGAGGTTGCGAAGGACGGACTTGCAGCCTACGGGGAGGAGGAGGTAAGAAAGTACATCGAACTTGGTGCCGTTGACACGCTTTTGCTTTCAGAAGATTTGAGGTATGAGAGGGTTACCTACAGATGCCCCAAATGCGGGAAGGAAGAGGTTATCACTGTCAGGGAGGGAGTTGAAAAGCCACCCTTCTGCGAGGAAGACAACGTGGAGATGGAGGAAGAGGAGCGAAGAGATATCGTTCTCGAACTCTCCGAATTTGCGGAGAGCATGGGGGCAAAGGTTGAGTTTCTGTCAACAGAAAGCGATGAGGGCGAGATGCTCTACAAGGCTTTTGGTGGAATCGCGGCAATTTTGAGGTTTAAGCCCGGCGGACAGGTGTAATGAATAACAAGTATCTCCAAAAAGGGAAATTTTTTTATTTGAGCATGTGATTCATAGGAGCATGTTCGGGATGGACGCGGAGACGTTTGCTGTGGTCACTTTGACAACTGCAATTCAGCTAATTCTGCTCACAATCTGGGCCATGAGATGGGAGGGGTGATTTTTTGATAGCTCTTGCTGTCTTCGTACTTTATCTCTTAGCGATAGCTGTGATTGCTTACTTCGGAGCGAAGAGGACGAAGACGGTTGCAGATTTCGTTGCTGCAAGCGGACAGCTGGGATTCTGGACTTACTGCCTTCTGATGATTGGGAGCGTTTTCAGCGGGATGACGCTCATTGGAGTTGCTGGTCTGGCCTTTACGACGGGTTATGCAAACGTCTGGGAGAGAATAATTGGTCCACCCTTTGCCATAGCCTTCGGGACGATAATTATTGGTTATAGGCTCTTTGATTTGAAGGAGAAGAACGGCATTCTCACCATACAGGACTACCTCGCTTACCGCTATAATGACCCGAAGGTAATGAGAATTCTTGCCGGGTTGATTTCTGCAGTTACATGCTTTGTTTACCTCATAGGGCAGTACACGGCAATTGGAGTTGTTAGCTACGTTGTTCTTGGAATTCCCTACTGGATGGGGGCAGCTATTGCTGCAGTAATCGTTGTTGCCTACGTGATGAGCGGCGGAAT